>CAVFWS010000016.1:0-22542 GCA_963626295.1 Clostridium sp. CAG:138 | reverse complement strand
GGTTCAGCAAGTAGGACTTTCCGCACCGACGGATGCCGGTGATGACTTTCACAAAGCCGTTCATCCGCCGCGCGAGCAGTTTCTCGACATACGAGTCCCGCTTGATCATCTTCTCGGCCATCTGCAACTTCCTTTAACTTGTTAAGCGATTTTGCAGTGCGTATTATACCATAGATTGTTCAGGGCGGTATGAATGGCACTGCGGCTGTTCTGTCGAGGTGTAGGGCGCGAACCCGTAGGCCGCAAGGGGTCGAGTGCGGCTTCCGTGCGAAGCGCGGGCGGCGGACTACTTCGCTAGTACCCTGCTGCGGGAGCAGAACGCAAGGGCAACCCCGACGACAAGAAGCGCGAGGGAGATTGTCTGCGAGATCGAGAACGGCCCCACGGCCGCGCGCGGATCACCCCTCAGGTATTCCATCGAGAAGCGGATCGCCGCATAGCCGACAAGGTAAAGGGCCGCCGTTCCGCCGCGGAAGCGCCGGTAGAACATGAACAGGACGGCGAAAAGCGCCGCGTTCGCCGCCGCCTCGAACAGTTGCGTCGGCAGAACCGGCAGACTCTGCTGCGCAGCTGAGGATATTTGCCCGAGATTGAGCTGCTCGTACCATGCGGGAGACCCACGCGGGAACGAGACGGCAAATGACGATGCGGACTGCTTTCCATAGCAGCAACCGTAGAAGAAGCATCCTATGCGCCCGAAGGCATGGCCTATCGGGATCGCCACGCACAGCAAGTCGCCCACGGCTATGGGATTCTCCCTCTTGAATGCGCACCAGCACCCGAACACAATCGTCGCGAGTATCAGCCCGCCATAGAACATCAGCCCGCCCTGGTCTATGCGTATCACGTCCATCGGATGCGCCGCGAACTCCATCCGCCAATGCTCTATCACGTAGGCGATGCGGCTACCGGCCACGCCGGAGACCATAAGGGCAACCAGAAGGTTTCCAAGTGGCTCAAATGGACGTCCGGTACGGCGGCACAGGTGCACAAGCACCTGCCACGCCACGAAGAACCCGAGCGCCATGCAGCACCCGTATGTCTTCACGTGCAGGAATCCGATGGAGAACAGGTCGGGATGCATAGGTCAGCCGCGTATGAGGGTCAGCGTCGCGTCGCGCCGCTCTTCCATCAGGGGCTGCGTCTTGGCCTCAAGATTGAGGCGCACGAGCGGCTCCGTGTTTGACATTCGCACGTTGAACCACCAGCCCTCGCTCTCCCAGCGATCCACGGAAACGCCGTCAAGCTCGAAGAAATCCGGGAACTGCCGCCGGATCCTCTCCAGGACCGCCGCCGCATCCGCGACCTTGGAGTTGATCTCGCCGGACTGCGAATACTTCCGCAACGGCGCGATCAGCTCGGAAAGCGGCCTGCCGCTCTTGGATACGATGTTCGCGAGCGCGAACGTTGCCATTGAGGACGATTCCGCCGTGAAGTTCGCCTTGAAGTAGTAGTGACCCGAAAGCTCGCCCGCGAACACGGCGTCGTTCCCGCGCATCTGCTCCTTTATGAAGGAATGCCCCACGCGGCTCATCATGGGCTTGCCGCCTGCCGCCAGGATGGTCTCGTGGCACACCTTCGAGGAACGGAGGTCGTAGAAGCACACGGCGCCGGGATTCGCGGCTATCATGTCCTGGGCGATCAGCGCGGTCGTGAAGTCCATCGGGATCGCATCGCCCTTCTCGTCCACGAACCCCGCGCGGTCCGCATCGCCGTCGAACGCGACGCCAAAGGCATACTTGCCCGGATTGGCCCTTATCATGGCCTGCAGATCCCTGAGCGTCTCGACATGGAGCGGGTTCGCGTCATGGTTCGGGAAGTCGCCGTCATACTCGCCGTAGAGGGCGTCATACGTTATGTCGCTGCCTTCGAACGCTATGGACTCCGCAATGCCCATTCCGTTCGCGAAGTCCATCGCCAGGCGCAAGGGCTTCGCAAGGCGCTCAAACGTGCGCACATGTTCGCCATAGGCCTTTGAGACGTCTACCTTCTCGATGGAGCCCCTGACGGCGGCATCTTCGCCAAGGTCGCCGGACATCACCATCCCCTCGATATCCTTGATCCCGGTGGCGCCGGAGATCGGCACGGCGTTGGCGCGGCACAGCTTGCACCCGTTCCATTCCTTCGTGTTGTGCGAGGCCGTTATCATCACAGACCCGTCCGGCTTGAGCGTACCGTTCGCAAAATAGCTCATTGGCGTGGAGGCGAGGCCGACGTCGATCACGTCCACGCCGACATCGTTGAGTCCCCTGGCGAACGCCCCGAAAAGCGAATCGGACGACTTCCGGCAATCCCTCGCGACGACGATCTTCCTCGGCGAGCCGAGGAAGCGGGCGTATGCCCGCGCGATCCTGTAGAACACGTCCTCCGTAAGCTCGTCGCCATAAATGCCGCGGATGTCATATGCCTTGAAAATGCCCATGCGACCTTCCCTGCCTTCCTGTTTCCTGTTGTGGTTGATACTATGCGCCGGAAATCATTTCGCGAAACCGCTGTAAAGCATCTCGAGATGCCGCCCGATGTGCCTTTCGAGCCTCTGGGCATATTCCTCGTCGTGTTCGCGCCACAGCCTGAAGAGCCTGTCGCGGAAGCGGAACGTGCCGTCCGCGTTCTTCACGGTCAGGATCAGCCCGTAGGTGATGTGTATCAGCTGCCGCGCATCGTTCTGCTCGAAAAGGCCCTCAAGCTCGTCGTCCCCGAGCGAATCGAGCGGCGGTATCCTCGAGAGATCCGTCGTGACGTGATAGTACTTCCTTGCCTCCGCAAAGGCTGTGCCGAGGGCGTACGAGTGTATCTCCCTGTATAGCGAAGGCTCGCACATCGCGACCACCCGCATCGCCTCCAGCCAGTTCGTGCCGGCGGTCTTGAGATGGAAGTGGCCGTCCGTAAGCCGCCCTATGATCGGGAACGTGGAGAACTTGTCCGACCCGGAGTGTATCGAGAGCTTGTAGCCGAACCTGCGGGCGATGGCCGCGTGCACCGCCATCTCCCTCTCGAACTGGGCAAGGTCTCCGATGTAGTCGATGCCCTTCTGGAACTCGCCGCAGAACCGGGGCGCGACGGTGGCGATCTTGACTCCACGGCGCGTAAGCTCGTTTGCCACGAAGTAGTGCTGCACCGGCGTGGTGGGCGTCATCGTCTCGTCGATGGACACCTCGAAGTCGACCGGACGCCCCTCTACGTGCTTCCCGTATATCGCGACGGCGTGGTCTATCGCCTTGCGGTAGATGAGGCACGTGCGCCTGAACTCGTCGGCCCCGAACGTCACGTCCCGCCCCTCCACGGAGAACGTCTTGCCGAGGTATATCGACTCGAGCTCGGCGTCGGCGCGGTATTCCGCCGCGACCTGCCCGTCGGTCATCGAAGGCACGTCGTTGCGTATGTGCTCAGAGCAGTCGAGCGTGAGCATCGTGTACCCTTCGCCGAGGGCATACTCCACTTCCGCATCGGTCTTCAGGTGATCGCCGTCCGCGCCATAGCCGCGCTGGAAGTCCTCGCGGAACACGGCTCTCGTCGCGCAGTCGAGCACGTCGCCGAACGTGCGGTTGGTGAGGGTGAGCTCGCGGATAGACTGCTGGGCGAGGACTGGAACGGCGTCATACTTCTCGAACACGCGGAGATGGCCTGGGGTGGCGATGCCGAGCCTGTCGCCCACGCCGACCGTCCGGACGTTCGTCAGCACCGGCTTCGGTGCGCAGAACGGGAACAGCTTGCGAAGCAGCGCGGTATTGGCATGGTCGAGCGGGAAATGGCCCTCGCCCGCCGCGCACGTCCCGGCAAATCCGGGATTGGGGCCTGCGACCTTGAGGTAATCGGCGTCTTCGCCGCGAACCATAGATACGGTCGCGTCTCCATACCTATGGGCAGAACGTGGATACTCGAACATAATGCTGAAGGCCTTTCTTGCGTAGGTGGGTTACGGACCCTAAGGTCCTCTTGATGGCTCGGTATTCTATAACATGCCGCTCCGTGCGTCAAATGCCACGGGACGTTTCAACCTTTCATTCGTGGAAATCTCCATCCGTCGGCGGCGGACCCGGCTCGCACGAGGCAAGGTCGCGGATCGCGGCGCATATCTTTGCGATGGTCGCCGCGTCCGAGACGAGCGGCGGCATCGCGTATATGAAATTGCAGAACGGCCTGAGCCACACCCCGTGCGAATCTATCACACGCTCGATGTCGTCGCGGACCGGCATGGCCTGCACCTCGACTATGCCGACCGCCCCCTTGATGCGCACGTCCCGCACGTTCGGCATTGCGCGGCAGGACGAAAGCCCTTCGTCAAGCCCATGCTCGATCCGCGCCACCCTGGCGGCGTAGTCGCCCTCCCTGAATAGCCTTAGGGACGCCATGCCGGCGGCGCAGGCGATCGGATTGGCCATGTACGTAGGGCCGTGCATGAACGCGGATGGGCTTCCGGACGATATCGTCTCGCCGACCTCCGACGACGCGATCGTCGCCGCAAGCGTGATGTGGCCGCCCGTCAGGGCCTTCCCCACGCACATGATGTCGGGGACGACGCCCGCCCATTCCCCGGCCCAGAGCGGGCCGGTGCGGTGGAATCCTGCGGCAATCTCGTCGAATATGAGCAGGAGCCCCCTCTCCGTGCAGAATGCGCGGAGCTTCCGCAGATACTCCGGGTCGTAGAAGCGCATGGCGTTCGCCGCCTGGAAGACCGGCTCGCATATCACCGCCGCCAGCTCGTCCGAATGCCGCTCCGCCATCTCCACCACCGTATCGAAGGAAAGCGGCGAGGCGAAATAGTGCCTCGGCATTATCTGACGGAAGAGCGAGTGCATTCCGTCCGGATCGCTGAGCGCCATCGCGCAACACGTGTCTCCGTGGTATCCGCCCTTGAGGGCGAGCAGCTTCCCCTTCGCCGGGAAGCCGCGCGCGTTCTGGTACTGCACCGCCATCTTGGCGGCGACCTCCACCGCTATCGACCCGGAGTCGGCGAAGAATACGCGGTCCAGTCCAGGCGGCGCAATCTCCACGAGAGCCTGCGCAAGCTCGATCGCGGACCCGTGCGTAAGGCCCCCGAACATCACGTGCGGAAGCCTCTCGGCCTGACGGCGCATCGCCTCCACGATTGCGGGATGGCGGTGCCCGTGCGCGACGCACCACCAGCTCGACACAGCGTCCGTGAGGGTGCGACCGTCCTCAAGCTCAAGATCGGTGCCGCTTGCGGACTTCACCATGCGCACGGGCGGCGGATTGGCGAGCGATGCGTACGGATGCCAGATGTGCCGCCTGTCAAATTCAAGGGCCTGCATTCTTCACTCTCCAAACAATGCGCCGAAATCCGGTTCATGGGCATCGGATGCGTCGGGAAGGACGATGACCGGACACCGCTCGTTGCGTCCGGCAAGATATCGCGCGACGGCCTTCATGGCATCGTCGAAAAGGAGCCTGTCGGGCTTTGGGTATGCGTTCATCACAATCCCGGCAAGCGGGATGCCGCGGGACGCCGCCGCCTCGAGCGACAGCAGGATGTGGTTTATCGCGCCAAGCCTTCCGCTCGCCACAAGCACGAGCGGCCATCCCTGCCGGGCAGCGAAATCGACCGTAAGCAGATCCTCCGTAAGCGGGACGCACAGGCCGCCCGCCCCTTCCACGATCACGATGTCATGCCTTGCGGCGCACTCGCGCACGGACTCCGCGATCCTGCCGACATCGACGGTGCGCCCCTCGAGGCCCGCCGACAGCAGAGGCGATGACGGGAACCTGAATATCTGGGGCGCGGTGAGTCCCGCATCGTCCTCCGGGAATCTTCCCGCCCCGGCCATCTCACGGTGGAGATCAAGATCCTCCGAGAAGCCGTCGCACCCGGTCTGCACCATCTTCACGGAGATCCAGTCGCGGCCCGCCTTCCGCAAAGCGCGGCACATCGCACCGACTGCAACCGTCTTGCCTATGCCGGTGTCTATCCCCGATACGAAATACACCTTCCCCATTCCTGCACCCTGTTGCCTACCCACTACCCTCTACCCAACTTCAGGATCGCCGCGTACGGGTCTTCGCTCTGGCACACGGCCCTCACTACGGCATAGTTCCGCGCGCCAGCGGCGATCACGTCCGGAAGCCGCGAAGCGTCGATGCCCCCGATGGCAACGGCCGGATGGTTCGCCGCCGCTATCATCTTGGACATCGTGTCGAGGCCGAGCGTCGGGTCGGGGATGTCCTTCGTTGGGGTGGCGTACACCGGCCCCACGCCTATGTAGTCGATCGGCTGTCCGTTGGAGGCGCGGACCTGATCCATGTTGTGCGTGGAGAGGCCGACCACCTTCAGTTCCGGGAAGCGCGAGCGCACCTCCGCCGGGGCCATGTCGCCCTGCCCCACGTGCACGCCGTCCGCCCCGACCTCGGAGGCGATGGACGGATCGTCGTTCACGATGAAAAGCGTGCCGGTGCCGGCCGTCACGCGACGCATCTCGCGCCCCTCGCGCAGGATGTCCTCGCGGGAGGCGTGCTTCATGCGGAGCTGCACAATCTTCACGCCAGCCCTGACGGCGGCCTCCGCGCACTTCGCGTAGCCGACGACAGGGTTGGTTATCACAAGATAGAACCCGAAGTCCGTCACTTGCCGAGATCCTTGAGGATTATCTGCGCGATCTTGCGTCCGCTCTTGAACATCCCCCCAAAAATCGGCCCCATGCGGAATCCGCCCTGGGCGTTGTTCGCGGCCATCCCCGAGGCGTAGAGGCCGGGGTAGAGGCGCTTGGTGTTCTCGACGGTCGTGCGCTCCCCATCCTCCATCCACATCGGCTTCTCGCCGAGGATGCCGCCCGTCGGGGAATCGATCTTCACGCCGGCCTTGTTCACGGCCTTGTTGATGATCTCGCTCGGGTGGCCCGTGCCGTCTATGAGCGCACGGGTCGTCACCACTATCGGATCGACGTGCATCTCGAGACGGGCGACGGGGTTCCAGTTGATGACCACGCCGCACACCACGCCGTCGTGAATCACGATGTCCTCCACCCTGACGGCGTTGAAGATCGTCGCTCCGGCCTTGCGCGCGCCGAAGATCAGTCCGCTCGCCATCTCCACGGAGTCGACGGTTTGGTAGGTGCCGTCCACGGGGACCGTGGTGATGCCGAACTCGTGCAGGATCTCCGCCGCATCGTTCTGCACCACGACCTCGTTCATGAGCATTCCGCCGCCCCAAGTCCCGCCGCCTGGCGCGAGTTTGGACTCGAACACCGCGACCTTGCATCCCGCGAGCGCGAGGTCGCGCGCGGCGACGAGGCCCGAAGGGCCGGCCCCCACGATCGCGACGTCAACCGCGAGGTTGGCCTCGAGCTTCTTGAAATAGCTCCGGACAATGGCGCCGGAGATGGTTTCCTCCATCACTTCCATCAGTTTCTCTCCTTTCCTACGCAGGCATTACCCTGGTCAGGTCTAACGGGTCTTTTCTCAGCATCCGGAACCGTTCCGGTAGCACCCCGATTGGCGCGATATTATAGCACAAAAGGGCTTCGCCTTGTCGCGGCCGGAATCTCTGCGGAATGGCAGTTCCCCCACTTGAGGCGCAAGGCATTTACGGCCTAAGGTATGCATTCCGGTACCGGGCGCCTCGGCGGCGAAGCTTCATCCTGACGTACGCGGGACATAGGCTGTCCACCGGTATAAGGGCGCGCGTCGCCGGTTCGAAGTCGACGATGCGCAGCCTGTCCTCGCCATCCGCACCCCTCTGGACCAGCACGTTCTGCGGATCGTAGAAGCGGACGGCGAAATCGCCGAGACCCGCCATCAGGGCATCAAACATAGACAGAAGCCTTAGGCGCTCTTCTCTCCCCGCATCGCGGAAGGCGGCCGCCAGGCATCGCGGCGCGGACCCGTCGGCATTCGCTATCTCGTTCTCCACGAGGCACCAGCCGCGGGACGGAACGAACACCCTCTCGATGACGTCCGGGAACACCTTCAGCAGCGCCGGCGGCAGACGCTGCCTGAGCGTCTGGTGGTAGCGCCACTCCTGGCACGAGGTGTTGGACCTCTCGGAGCGGCGGCACCTGCGGATCTCGCGCAAGACCGCCGGTTTCGGCGGGCGCGTCCGGATCGTGCCGTCCGGGAGCAGGTGGGCGTCGAGCTCGTCGTCGCTCCGGTAGCACTTCACGCACAGCCCCGTGCCGGGGATCCTGTAGCACACGCGGCGGGACCCGTCGCCGAGGCGCACGAGATCGCCAGCCGCGAAGCGCCGCTCCAAATCCTCTGCGGACGGTATGCGCCACTTGGAGCGCTCGGCGAGCCAGTCCGCGATCGGCTTGCCGAAGAGCGCCTTGGACTCCATCTCCGTCTCCTCGGGATTAATCGAGCAGTGGAAACGGTTGCTGTGCCCGGTCATGCGGCGGCATGTGCGCTTCATGTGGCAGACGCGAACGTCCATCACCGCCGCCCTCCCGTACATGCTGGTCGCGCATTGCCACTGCGGAGACCGGTCCTCGAATGCGATCACCCTGAACGCTCCACGCCCGCACCGGCGGGCCTTGTTCCACCAGCAGAACCAGTCACGCCACCCGTATAACTCCGCGAGCTTCCCCGTGAACACCCTGCGCGGCCAGAAGCACTCCGTCTCGGCGAGGATGGTGAATTCCCTCGCGATCTCGGCGCGTATGGCGGACTCGAACGCGCGCGCCTTCTCCCATATCACTGCCAGGAACACGGCATGGCAATCCGGTAAGCCTGTGCCGGAATCTGGAATCCCGCGAATGTCCGCCAATGTCTCTTTCACAACGTCGGGTATTCTACCACATCCCGCACCTTGCCGCCGCAAATCGAGAATCGAAAATGCTATGACTTGAGCATATACATAAGCACCGACACTACAGTTGTCGTCATGCCCACAAGCGTACCGTACGGAAACAGCTTGAGCCTTTCCTTCACGCTCATGCCCACCGCCCCGGCTGTCGCGTGGAAGAAGCTGCCGTGGGGGAGCGCATCGAAGATCGTTCCGCCGGCATGCAGCATCGCCGCCGCGGAAAGCGCCGGCACCCCTGCCTGGACAAGCACCCCCGAAAACGTCAGCGCGGCAATCGTGACCCCGGCGGTGGTGGATGCCGTCGCCCCAGACAGCAACACGCTGGACAGCGGCGCAAGCGCGAAGGCCGGAAGGTGACAGGTGTTGAGCAGCGATATCATGTCGGCGTTCAGCACAGAGCCTTTGATGATTCCGGCAACCATGCCCGTGCCGACGAGAAGTATCGAGACTCCGGCCACCTTCGACAGGCCATATTCGCATATGCCCGTCACGTTGCGCCAATGGCCACAGGCCAGCATCGACACAATGCCGCCCGCCGGCAACGCCACGAGCGGATCTACGGCAAAGCCGTATGCCGGACGAAGCGCGAGCAGCAGCACAACAACAAGCGGCCCAGCGACAGCCGCAGCAACTGAAGGGAGCCGCGCAACCCTGCCATCCGGTTCCGCAGAACCGGCTTCGTCCACATCACGCTTTCTGCCCCTTCTGGCGACAAGCGTCGACAACGCCACAGTCACGGCAAGGGCGCAAGCCGCCGGCACTAGGTTCGCCGCCATTACGGACGTCAGGTCGAGCCCGAACGCATCCGCTGCGGCAATGGCATTGGGATTTGGCGATATGACGTTCCCGGCCTTTCCGCCACCGACCATCGCAACGAGCAGAGCGGATACTGGAAGCCCTGCGCGATGCCCAACCGCAAGCGCGACGGGTGCGACCGTTATCACCGCGATGTCCACGAACACACCCACCGCCGTAACGACCATGGTCGCCACGGCAATTGCCGCGAGCGCGAAACGGTTGCCAAACGCCTTCACGATCACGTCCGCAATCCTCTCCGCACTCCCGGTCTTCACCAACGCCCCCGCCAATACGCCGGACGTGAGTATCCGCAAAATGCTTGGCACCATGGACTGGGCTCCGGAAATCATCGCGGAAACCGTATCGGCAAGCCCACCGCCGCCAAGCAGTCCGCCAACAAGCGCCCCAATCGCCAGCGCGTACACTGGCGTTGATTTCCGCACGATAAGCAATATCGCGACAGCGAGTCCCGTCAATGCGCCCCAAGTCGAAAACATCTGAACACCTGTTCTGCCGTTGCGGCAAGGTTGGCTGCCGCGTTCCCTTTGTCAAGCGCCTCTTCAAGGGATGTCGGGGCTCGCAGTATCGGAAAGAATGCGTCAATCCCGTGATCGTTCACGATGCCCGCATCGGGCGTTACGCATCCAGAGAACGCTATCACCTTCTTGCCATACTTTTTTGCCATGTGTGCGACGCCGATAGGAGCCTTGCCCATGATCGTCTGCGAATCCAACCGCCCCTCGCCGGTCACAACCACATCTGCTCGGCGCACCGCATCCTCGAAACGGATCTCGTCAAGCACGATGTCAACGCCGCTCTTCAGTTCGCCGCCAAGGAGCTCCCGAAAGGCATAGCCGAGTCCGCCAGCCGCACCGGAACCGGGGATGGACGCATCGCCGCCAGATACGGACGCGAAATGCGCAAGCGCGGCGTCAAGCGTCGCAACCATCTCCGGCGTTGCGCCCTTCTGCGGACCGAACACCGCGCTCGCCCCGTTTTCTCCGCAAAGCGGATTCGTCACGTCGCAAGCCACCCTGAAAGAGCATTCCGCCAATTCGGGGACGGCTTCGCCGCGTTCCACCCTGTCCAACTCAAGCAACGCGCCGCCGCCACGCCCCACATCCTTTCCATCGCGGTCCAACAGCCTGAACCCAAGCGCCTGAAGCATTCCTGCGCCGCCATCGTTCGTAGCGCTGCCGCCAATGCCGACGATGAACCGGCGGCACCCATGCGATATCGCATCGCGGATCATCTCCCCAACACCGAACGTCGTCGTGGCGAGAGGGTTCATCTCATCGCCCGAGACGAGCGTAATGCCGGCTGCCTGTGCCATCTCCATCACGGCCAAGTCACCGACAACTCCATACTGGGCGACAACGGGACGTCCAGCCGGACCCGTCACGGCAACGCTGCGAAGCTCGCCATGCAGACCATCCACAAGCGCCGCGACAGTCCCCTCGCCGCCATCCGCAAGCGGATAAACCTCAAATTCCGCAGTCGGGAACACACGCTTCGCGCCTTCAGCCGCAGCCAGTCCGGCCTCCATGGAGCTAAGGCTTCCCTTGAAGGAATCTATCGCGAATACAAATCGTAAATCGTAAGTCATTAGTTGGCAGTTGGTAGTGAATAGAGGGTAGTGGCTAAATCATCAAATACAATCGTAAATCGCAAATCTCAAATCCTCACCTTTCGGAATTCATCGTAGCCGCGGTTGCGCAGCCGGCAGGAGGGGCAATTGCCGCACCCCTTGCCGGGAATGCCGTTGTAGCAGGTCACCGTGTCGTTCTCGATTACGTCGAGGATGCCGAGCCTGTCCGCCAGCGCCCACTCCTGCGCCTTGGACATGTGCATGAACGGCGTGACGATCCTGACCGGCCACTCAAGGGCCAGGCGAAGCATCCGCTGCTGGGCCCTGATGAACGCCTCGCGGCAATCCGGATAGCCGGAATAGTCCGCCTCGGAAACCCCCGTGTAAATCTCCGTCGCGCCAAGCCCCTTCGCCCAGACCGCCGCCGCAAGCAGGAAGAACGCATTGCGCCCCTCGACTACGGTTGTCGGGCATTTCGCGCCCTTCTTCCTTTCGATCGGCATGTCGTCCGACATCAGCGCGTTCGTGGTGATGTGGCGGTAGAAATCGAGCGACACCACCTTGTGCGCCGCGATGCCGAAGCGCTTCGCGAGCCGCCTGGCGTACCTCACCTCGATGGCGTGCCTCTGGCCATACCCGAACGTAATCGCCGCGACGTTCGCCGCCCCGTGCTTCCTCACCGCAAGCGCAAGGCAGGTCGCGGAGTCCTGCCCGCCCGAAAGAACGACCACAGCCTTCATCCGATCATCCCCTTTCATGGTTCCGCCCTGTACACGCGCGAATGCCAGCCGTAATCCCTGGCGGCGTCCACATTGGCCTTCGTGTCGTCGAGGAACAGCAGCTCATCCGGCTCAAGCCCGATCCTGCGGGCGGCAAGATCGTATATCTGCCTGTCCGGCTTCACCATGCGCTCTATGCCAGATATGATCTCCGCGTCCGCAAGCGCGCGATACTCGGCGCAGCGCGGGACGAAGAGCCTGTCATGAAAATCCTCCGACATGTTGGAGAGGATGCCGATCCTTTTCCCCACGCCTTTCAGGTCCTTCATCAGATTCAGGGTATGGCGCGACAGGTTGCGCACCCACCCTTCCGCATCAAGCCTCCAGAGCTCTTCGAACTGCACCTCCGTCGGGGGCGGCAGACCCGCGTTCTCGAACGTCATGCGGTAGAGATCCCTGAACGTGCATTCTCCACCATCCCACTTCGCCCGGAACCTGCGCCACCCTTCGTCAAAGGCCGCCCGCGAAAGGCCGATCGTCTCGCAGTACGACCTCAGCTCGTCGCCGTTCAGGAATGGCGACAGCGAGATCACCCCGCCGAAATCGAACACCACGCCCTTCGCCTCCACGAAGTCGGCGACGACGGGCGGGACGAGATCGCGCACGGTCTCGCCGTCCGCCAGGCGACGGCGGACCTCGCTCGACGATTCCGGCGTGCGCGGGAACGTCACGAACCTCACGAGGCGGGCAAGCTCGTCGGCATCCTTCCACCTGGCCGTCTCGGCCGCGTTGTCCTCGCCTATGATGAAGAACAGCTCCGCATCCGGATACAGGGACTTCACCTCGCGGACGGTATCAATCGTGTACGACTTGCCGCCGCGCCTCAGCTCGATGTCGCACGGCTCAAGCAGAGGATGTCCTGCGCATGCGTACTCCACGAGCGTCCAGCGCAATGCGTTAAGCCCGCTATCCCCCTTGAATGGGTTGCGCGCGGCCGGCACCACAAGCACCTTGTCGAGGGAATGCTCGGCGGCGGCGCGGAGCGCGACGCCTATATGCCCCGAATGTATCGGGTTGAAGGAGCCGCCGAATATCCCGATGCGCATAGCGATCAGGCCTCCTCGATCTTCAGTATGCGCAGGATTGCCGGATGCCCGTAATCGCGCTTGCCGAGGCCGGTCCCGATCCCGACGACCCGATACGCGGGCGGCAATTCGCCCCGGGTGCGGAATGCTGCCGCGAGCGCAATGCCAGTGGGCGTGACGCACTCGCCCTTCGTCTCGGATGTGCGCAGGGGTATGCCGGACGCCATCGCGATGTTCAGCACCGCAGGAACAGGCACGGGCAGTTCCCCATGCGCGCACATTACGGTGCCGCTTCCCTCCGTCAATCCGGTCACGACGCACTCCGCGTCTCCGATGTCGTCGAACAGCACGGCCGCGGAAACGACGTCCACGATGGAGTCTATCGCGCCGACCTCATGGAAGTGGACCTCGTCCAGCGGCTTCCCGTGGGCCTTCGCCTCCGCCTCTGCGACGAACCTGAACGCGCGCTTCGCCAGCATCCTGGCGTTGTCGCTCAGCTCGCCACGATCTATTATCGCCTCCACGTCGGCAAGGTTCCGGTGTTCGTGATGGTGATGATGCCCGTGTCCGACATCGTGGTGATGACAGTGCGAATGCGGAAGGATCACGTCGAAATCTGTGCCGTCGATCCCGTGCGACGACTTCTCGGCGACCACGTACGAGAACTCGTCGCCAAGGCCAAGCGATCCCAGCGAATCCCTTAGCCTGTCCGCGCTCGCCCCGAGCGACAGGAGCGCCCCGACCGTCATGTCGCCGGAGATCCCGGCAGACCCCTCAATGTACAGCATTCCGTCCCCTCCCCCCATTCATTCGCCGCAGCATGCGGCAGGCGACGACCGCCGCCCCGAATCCGTTGTCTATGTTGACCACGCTCACGCCTTCCGCGCACGAGTTCAGCATGGCGAGGGCCGCCGCCACGCCGCCAGCCCCGGCGCCGTAGCCTACCGACGTCGGGACCGCCACGACCGGCGCGGAGACGAGTCCCGAGACTACGCTCGGGAGCGCCCCCTCCATCCCGGCGACGGCCACCACCACGTCGGCCTTCCGCACCTCATCCATGACCGAAAGAAGCCGATGCAGTCCGGCTATCCCCACGTCAAAGAAGCGCATGGCCTTCCCGCCGAAGAACTCCACCGTCCCGGCGCATTCCTCCGCCACGGGGATGTCCGCGGTGCCGCCGGTGAGCACGGCGACTGTCCCCTTGAGCGTCGGCCTTGCGCCTCCCGACTGCAGCAACCGACCTGTTTCGAGATGCCGCACCTTCAGGCCGGAGGCGCTCACGGCGTCCGCCTGTTCCTGCGTGACGCGTGTGGCAAGCACAGGCATCCCGCGCTTCGCAAAGGAGGCGAATATCTCCACGAGCTGGCCGGGCGTCTTCCCCGGACCGAACACGGTCTCGCCGAAGCCCGTCCGCTCGCGCCGCCCGAAATCGAGACGCGCGAACTGCGCCGCCTCCGCCTTCCTATTTTGAGATTCCTTCACCATCCGCACCCTCGCGTTCGCGCCATGCCGCGCCTCACTGCCCCCTCGGTATCATCGTGATCGGTATCTCCGGATACCGCCTCAGGAAATCCGCCGAAAGCCCAACCACGCGCTCGGCACGCTTCGCCGCGGCGAGCACCGACTGGTCAACCTTCCTGTCGCCGGAGGACTCGACGATCCTGTAGCCCCGGATCTCGCCGCCGTTGCCGAAGCGGACGAGTATGACCACCGGCTTCAGCCCCGGCGACCAGGTGAAGTCCGTCCAGCACTCGTAGAACCTGCGCGATATGAGCGACACGCAGCGCTGCTCCTCGCTCGCCGCGAGCTGGTTCGATGCTCCGAACCGCGCACCCGCCGCCAGCGCCTTCATTATCTCGGCCTGGGACAGCGGCTTGTCCCTCGACGTTCCCTTGCCGGGCGGCAGACCGGCCGGGGGCTTGACCTTCGGGGGCTTTATCACCTTGCCGCGCTTGAACTCCTTCTTCGGCTTCTCAACCTTCTTCGCGGGCTGCTTCACCTCGCTTCGGTTGAACGGCTTTTTCTTTGGCTTCTCCTTGACCTTCTCGACGGCATCGACCTGTTCCTTCGGTTCGGGCTTGGGTTCCGGTTCCGGCTCCGGCGGCTTGGGTTTCGGCGGCTCTGGCTTCGGCGGTTCAGGCTTCTCCGGCTCTTCCGGCGGCGGATTCGGGTCCGGGTCGGGATCGTCCGGATCCTGCTCCGCCCATGGCGGGACGATCGTCATGTCTATCGGTATCACCACGTCGGGCGCTCGATAGATGATTTTCGAGGCAATCCAGAAGAACGCGAATGCCGCGAGGTGGAGGCAAAGCGCAATGGCGAGCGTCCGGGCGTTCAGCGGACTCGACGCATCCCGGTCATGCCGCTCCTCCTCGTAGAACTTGTCTAACTCAAGCCCCATCGCCCGCCGAACCCGTCATTTCTCGACAGTGACAAGAGCCATCTTCCTGACCTTGCACTTGTACACAAGCTTCACGACGTCCATCACCGCCCCGTACGTGAGGCGCTCGTCCCCGCGCACCAGCACGGGCACATCCGGATCCTCCTTGACCTTCGCGAGAAGATCCCGCTCAAGGGCCTCAAGCGTCACGGGCGTATTGTTCATGAACGTGCCGGTCTGGCTGACCGTGATCGTATTCGCCTTGTTGTTCTTGTTCGGGAGCGTGTCGGTCTTCGCTCTCGGCAGCATGATCGATATGCCCTGCTCAAGGGCAGGGATCGTGAGGATGAACGTGACAAGCAGCAGGAACGTGAGGTCGATCAGCGAAGTCATGTCTATGTTCGCCTTGGCCCCCTCCGAGCGCCCCCTATTCCTTCTTCTGCGGCTCACCGTCTTGGCCCTCCCAGTGCAGATGCCATCACAACACGAATCCCGCTACGACTGGAACTCGAGCGCGATACGCCCCACCAGGTCGTCGGCAAAGCCCTCCATGTCCGCCGAAAGCCCGCGCACCGTCGCGTTCAGGCGGTTGAAGGCGCACACGCCGGGGATGGCTATCAGCAGACCGACCACCGTCGTCACGAGGGCGGACGATATTGCCGGGGCCATCGTCGCGATCGTCGCCGACCCTGCCGTGCCCATGTCCGCAAAGGCGTCCAGCACGCCCCACACCGTGCCGAGCAGCCCGAGCATCGGCGCAAGGGCCACGACCGTGGCGATCACGCCCATGCCGTGCTCGATCCTCAGCTCCTCCTCGTCGAGGATATGCTCGCAGTGGGACTTCACCAGCTCCACCTCGTTGCGCGTGAGCGCGGCGCCGCCGATCCCGTCGCCTCGCGAAAGCGTGTGGCGCGTGTCGGGCGAAAGCAGCTTGAGGAGGCGCTCGCACGTCCCCTGGTAGATGTTCTCTATGGCGGTCTTCGAGCTCGGATGGCGCGCGAGGTAGTACTCGAGCACGTCGCGCCCGGTCATCACGTCGCGGCTCACGCGGCGCGTGAGGCGCACGACCCGCGCGAGCTCCTTGACCTTCCCTATTATCACCGCAACCATCACGACGCTCGCCGCGAGCTGCACAAGCACGATGCCCTTGCCCATCATGCTCGACTGGAGGTAGCCATCCACCAGCGAATCAGCAAAAAACTCCACCATCTTCTTTTGTACTCCTATTGAACGTGCAATTATATCACACCGGCAACGCAAGCTCCAACGAGAATCCCGGCGGGACGTGTTCGGGACGGTGCGCAACGCATATCGCGGCGGCCCTGGGATTGCGGTCCAGCCACGCGCCTATCTCGCGAAGCATTCGCCTCGACGCCGCATTCGACAGGTTATAGCACGGTTCGTCGAGCAGGAGAAGCCTGGGCTTCTTTGCGGTTGCCGCCGCGAACTGCGCTTCGGGCGTCTCCCCAAGGTATATCTGCCGCTCTGCGGACACCATGCCTATCTTCGACCGCACGCCATTGAGCGTGACGCCCTCCGCCCCGCGCCGTCTGCCAAACACCGAGATGTCGTACGCATAGCTGCGCGGCGCATCGCCGGAGATGAGCGCGAGCAGAGTGGTCTTGCCGCTGCCGTTGGGTCCGCGCAGAAGCCACCGCTCCCCCTCGCGCACAGTCCACGAGAAATCCCTGAACAGCGCGCGCCTTCCGAACGACACGTTCACGTTGCGCATCTCCAGGACCGATGCCGCATTGGCCAGGCGTCTCCCGCGGCCCTTTCTTGCGGAAGGGATGCCGTCGCTACCGTCCTTCGGCTCCATGCTTTCGCCTGACGCCGCCACGATCTCCACCCCGCGCCTGCCGAGCGCGGCGACGATCTCCCGCATCTTCCTCCGGCGCGAGGGGTCGAGCCCGCCAAGCGGATCATCAAGCACGAGCCGCTTCGGACCCTTCAGCAGCACCCTGGCGAAAAGAACCCGGCGCATCTCGCCGTTCGATAGCGACGTGAACGGGCGGTCCGCGAGCGTCCTGACGTCGAGAAGCCGCTCCACCACGCGTCTGCGCTCCATGTAGCCGCGCCGCTCATCGGCATGATCTACGCCAACCTCGAACGGATTTATCTCGAACACCGACTTGAAGGACAGCATATCCGCCACGGTATCGCCATCCTCCGAATGGTACCGTCCCTGCAGCCATCCGCCGCCCACGGCATCCATCTGCTCCTCGAATCCAAAATGCAGTTCGCCTTCCATGCCGCGAAATTGTATCAGAAGGGCGCATATGATACAATGTCCGGACATGAACCTTTTTGATACACATGCACATTTCACCGAAGACGGGGTGAAGGTGCGCGACACGCTTGAACGCGCCTTCAGGGCCGGAGTGTCCCGGCTGATGGCCGTGGGCGGGTCCCCCGAGCTGAACCGGGCGGCGCTTCTTGCCGCCGGAATGGAGTCCGAAGCAAACCCATTGCCCAATGTGCGGCTCGCCCTCGGCCTCGACAGGGATCAGGCGACGGACGGCAGGGCGACCTGCCCGCGATACGACCTCTCATGCGTGATCGACAACAGAAAGCGAATCTCCGCGATAGGCGAGATCGGTCTTGACTTCCACTATCCAGGCGCATCCGCGAAAGCCCAATGCGACCTTTTCGCCGCCCAGCTTGAACTCGCGAAGGCGCTTTCACTTCCCGTGGTTATACACACGCGCGATGCGGATGACGCGACGATAGGCGTACTCGACGAGAACGATTTCCATAGCGGCATAATACACTGCTTCACGGGATCCGTCCCCTTCGAGAGGAGGCTTCTGGATCGCGGGTTCATGATATCGATATCCGGCATCGTCACGTTCCGTGCGGCGGAGAACGTCCGCGACGCGGCGCGGTACGTGCCGGACGACAGGCTGCTCGTGGAGACGGATTCGCCGTTCCTCGCCCCGGTGCCGATGCGCGGCAGCGAGAACGAGCCGGCGTTCATAGGGCATACCGTGCGCTTTATCGCGAAGCTGAGGGACACGTCCGCCGATGCCCTCGCGGAGTTCACGGCAAGGAATGCGGAGGAGATGCTGCCATGCTTGCCCCGTCAACGATAGCCCACATACGGGAGCTGATGGCGCGGGCCTCAATCGTCGAGGGCGACCTTGAGGAGTCGTTCATCCTCGGCGGCGGCCCGGGAGGCCAGAAGACGAACAAGACCTCGAACGTGGTGCGACTGAAGCATCGTCCGAGCGACATCCAGATACGTTTCGGGGAGACACGCTCTCGGGAAGACAACAGGTGGCTCGCCCGCCGCGCACTCGCCGAGACCCTGCTTGAGCGGGAACAGAACATAAAGTCGGCGAAGCGGCAGCTCATCGAGAAGAGGCGGCGGCAGAAGCGGCGGCGCTCACGCCGCCAGAAGCAGAGGATGCTCGACGACAAGCGCGCCCACTCGGAGAAGAAGTCCGCCCGCAAAGCGGTCGATTGGTGAGCCGCGCCTACCTGAAGACGAATCGCGACTGCACGCGATATCCGGCAAGGCACAATACCACGTCACAGGCGAACTTCGCGAATCCGCGCGGCACGCCAACAATCGACAGCAAAGACACCCCGGCGTTGCTCAGCGCTACCACGGCTATGCACAGGAGCGCATACTTCCAGACCGACGACGCCACCGATCCGGACGGGCGGAACACAAACGCCCGGTTCATCGAATAGTTGAACGCTGAACTGAGCAGACGCGCCGCGAGTCCGCTCGCCCAGATGACCCCATGGCGCTCTACGCGGCATCCGGCAAGGATGGACGCGAACGCCCATGCCAAGAACTGATCGATCACGAACGACGCTATCGACACGCCCGCAAAGCGGAGGAAGTCCGCAAGCACGAGCCTGTTTATCCGTATCGTATCCTTCAGTGGGCTGAAATGCGTGCCGGCGTTGCCGTTTTCGTAGATCGTCCGGATGGGAACGACGCCAAACGGGATTCCCTTCCTCGCGGCGGCGATCAGCACACCCATCTCATACTCAAACCTGTCGCCTTCCACGCCAAGGAGAAACGGCAGCATCGATGACGGGAACGCCCGCAATCCCGTTTGGGTATCCGGCAGCCATTTGCCGTGTATCAGCCCGAACGTGGCTGTCGCCCAGCGGTTGCCCCACCACGAAAGGAACGGAACCGAGGATTGCGAGAAGTCCCTGCTTCCGAGATATAGCCTGCACGGATCGCCAAGCATCGCCTCGGCGATCCTGACGCAATCTTCCACATCATGCTGTCCGTCGGAGTCGGCGGTCACGACGCCTTTGGCATCCGCGAAGTCGGACCGTATGAACGCAAGACCCGTCTTGAGCGCCGCACCCTTGCCTCGATTCACGTCGTGGCGCAGCACAGTGCAGCCGGCCTTGGCGGCAATCGCTTCGAATGCCGAACCATACGACTCGCCCGAACCGTCGTCAACGACGACGATGCGGCGAAAGCCATGTTCGGATAGCCTATCGACGTAATCGGCCAGGCCGGCCACGGGCTCGTAGGCCGGTATCAGCAGCACGACGTCCATCGCCATCAATCCCTGCGCGGCACGAGCATGGCTACGGCATGCGCCTCGATCCCGATGCCGGCGCCAACGGCATCCATGCCCTCGTTCGTCTTTCCCTTCACGGAAACGGAAGTCTCGGGAACGTCAAGGCATGACGCGAGCCTCGCCCTTATCGCGTCAACGAAAGGGCGGATCCTTGGCCGCTCGCATATCACCGTGACGTCAACGTTGCCGACGTCATACCCGGCATCGCCGATCTCCCTTACTGTCGAGCGCAGCATGGCCGCAGAGTCGGCTCCACGCCACCTGGGATCGGTATCGGGGAAATGGGAGCCGATGTCGCCCAGGGCCGCGGCCCCAAGCAGGGCATCGATCACGGCATGCATCAGCACGTCGGCATCCGAATGCCCGATTAGCCTTGGGCATCCGTGGATGGGAACGCCGCCCAGTTTCTGGGCAACGTCCCCATCTGACGGCTCATCGGCCGCAAACCGATGCGAATCATATCCGAAACCAACTCTCATCCGTTGCTGCGGCAATGGAAGCCACGCCCATTCATGTCGCCACGGAGACGGGGATGCCTTGCGGCATCAGCCAATCTTGATGTGGATGCCATTCGGCGGCGGTGCGGACTGCGGTGCGCCGGAGGACGGATTCACCACTATCGACGGCTTGGACGGGACGCCGCCCTTCTTTGCGCGAGGCGGCCCGATGAGGCAACTGTGGACGCGCCCGTCGGTACGCGGAGCGTGCTCCACCGTGCATTCGTCCCTGAGCATCTCCAGCACTTCCGTGATCTTGTCCTCGCCGATGTCGCGATGGGCATTCTCACGGCCGCGGAACTGGAGGGAGAGCCGAACCTTGTTGCCGTCGCCGAGGAACTGGCGGATCTGACGCAACTTGTGCTTCAGGTCTCCGACATCCGTTCCGGGATGGAACTTGACTTCCTTCACCTGTGTGGTCTTCTGGGCCTTGCGCTGCTGCTTCGCCTTAATCGACTCCTCATAGCGGAATTTGCCGTAGTCCATTATCTTACAGACCGGCGGCTGTGCATTCGGAGTTATTTCAACCAGATCGAGCCCCTGGCTTTCCGCCATGCGCTGGGCCTGGTTCGTCGGCATTACGCCGAGCATCTGACCATTTGCGTCAAGAACGCGCACTGCGGGTACGCGGATCTTGTAGTTGACGCGAGTGAATGTAGCGATACCTCACCTCTCGTTGTTGTTTGCGTATTAGTTTCCTTTCGCTTCCAAGCGAAAACGTGCCGCATTATAGCACATATGCATTGTGCGCCGCAACCCCCGCCCGGAACCTGCCGGATCACTTCTCGACGGTGAACGCGCCAAGCGGCAGACAGGCATCGCTGTAGAGTGCGCCAAACCATGGCCTCGAATGGAGGTAACGGAGTTTGACCGGCTCCTTCACCTCGTCCGAGCCGACGACGAGGTCCTTGCCCTTCACGGGGCCGCGCCATTGGGGCTTGCCGTTGCGGTCCTTGCATTCCACGAGATTCCGGATCTTCGCCGGCTTCCACGCGCCGTCCGCGCCGCAGACCTCAAAGCCGACGTCGACCGAGCGGTCGGGATTGTAGACGTACAAGCCCTCCGCGTCGTTGAACGAGAGGACGAACGCGCCGTCCTTGACCTGCCAGGACTTGAGCGTCGGGGAGTTGTCGCGGACGCTCGACCAGCCGTAGTCGCGGCGGAGCGCGTGGAGCGAGAGGCGCTTGGCGACGGTGCGCTTGTCGTTCGGGTGGATGTCCCTCAGGTTGCCGACGTCGTTGATGACGGCCATGCCGGCGTTCGGCTCTTCCGCGTCGAACTGGGCCTGCGCCATCTGGATGTTCGCGATGCCGGCGTTGCCCCACGGCGCGAGCTGCACGAAGTAGAGCTTCAGGCCCGGGTTCTTGAACTCCTTCGCCCAGCCGTTGTAGAGCGCGTGCATCTTGTTCGCGTAGCGCTGGTATTCGCCCGCGTTACTGCAGCCCTGGTACCAGATGAAGCCGCGGCAGGCCATCGGCGCGTAGGCGGCGACCATGCCGTTCCAGAGGGCGGACGGCTGCTGGATCCAGCCGTTGACCGGGCCCTTCTTCATCTCCGGCTTCCACTCCTTGCCCGAGACGATCTTCCAGTCGCGCTCGGCGTCGAGGCCCTTCAGCCCCTCGTAGCCGGAGCGCGGCGTCCAGGCGTCGATGTTCGTGCCGCCCCACGAGCTGTCCACGAGGCCGACCGGGATGTCGAGCGCGTTCGCGAGCTCAAGCGCGTAGTAGTAGCCCATGGCGGACGGCAGGCGCTTGCCCTTCTTCCAGGCGTCGAACATCGCCGGCGTCATCTTCATCCACTCGGCCTTGTAGCCGGTGCGCGGCGTGACGGACGCGACGAGGGGCGTCTTGACGAGGCGGACGAACGGCTTGTCGGTGCTCGTGAGCGTCATCGCGCCCCAGCCGTCGCGGTAGCGCGGGCTGCCGCCCCAGATCGGGCAGTCGGTGTTCGACTGGCCGGCGCACATCCAGACCTCGCCGACGAGGACGTCGTTGACCTCGACGGCGTCCGTCTCGGTGTCCCAGAGAAGCCCCGGCTCGAGCTCGGCGACGCGCAGGACGCGGCTTTCCTTCGAGGCGGCCATCGGCGGGAGCTTCGCCGACCAGGCGCCGTCCGCGCCGGCGACCGTCGCGACGGTCGCGCCGGCGAAGGAGACGGAGACCTT
>CAVFWS010000015.1:14635-23496 GCA_963626295.1 Clostridium sp. CAG:138 | reverse complement strand
CCGTACGGGCTGACCGAGTCCGGCCCGGTGATGACGATGACGCGCTACTTCGAGACCTCGATCGAGCGCAAGTGCCAGACGATAGGCCAGGCCCTTCCGGGCGTCGAGGTCGCCATCATCGACCCCGAGTCGGGCGAGATAGCCCCGATAGGCCAGGACGGCGAGATCTGCTGCCGCGGATTCAACACGATGAAGGGCTACTACAAGATGCCGGAGCAGACCGCGAAGTGCATAGACGGCAACGGGTGGCTGCACTCCGGGGACATCGGCAGGATGGACGCCGACGGATACTACTACATAACGGGGCGCCTCAAGGATCTCATCATCCGCGGCGGCGAGAACATCTCGCCGAAGGAGGTCGAGGACTTCCTCGGGACGATGCCGGGCGTGAAGGACGTGGCGGTCGTGGGCTGCCCATCGAAGAAGTATGGCGAGCAGCCCGCCGCATTCATAATCCCTTCGGACGGCGCGACGCTTTCCGAGCATGACGTGCAGGTGTTCTGCAAGGACAAGATCTCGTGGTTCAAGATACCGAAGTACGTCCACTTCCTTGACATATTCCCGATGACCGCCTCGCAGAAGATACAGAAGTACAAGCTTCGCGAGATGGCACACGAGCTTTGGCCAGACGCCTGACCGACGAGCCATGTTCGAGGTGCTTTTCTCCGGTTGCAGAAGCGGAAGGTTCCCGCTCGAGTATGCCCGTGCGCACCATGGGGACCGGGTGACGGTTCATGCCTACGACGCCTATCAGGCGAGAAAGATTCGCGAGGACATAGGGACCAAGTCCAACGTGACCGTGATATGCGCTCCGGAGCTTCCCGCCGACGCGAAGTATACCCATGCCTTCTACTGCGCGACTTCAAAGCTCGTGAGTGCGGAGCTTGAGCTGGATACGCTGCAGGACATCCATCGCCATCTGTCGGAAGGCGCCACGCTTACGGCCGAAGGCGTCGACCCGAGGACGCTCGGCAAGCTTTTCGACAAGGTGGCAAGTTCCCGCGAGTCGCGGCGCTCGCCGGTGAAGTGCGTTTGCGTCAAGCGAGGCGATCTTGATCGTGTGCGCACGTTCGGCGCAGAGTTCGAGGCTTCCGTGCCAGGTGGGCCGAAGCTGAAGTTCATGTCGCTTCCCGGATGCTTCTGCCACCGCAGGGCGGATGAGGGCGGCCTTGCCCTCGCCGAGGTGGCGGCAAGGGAGGCGGATGCCGTTTCCGCGCCGGATGCTCCATTCCCGATCCTCGATATCGGATGCGGATGCGGCCTTGTGGGGCTTCTCGTCGCGGACGCCTTCCGGCGCAAGGGAATGTCGCAGCCGAGCCTCACGCTTGTCGATTCGCACACCCGTGCGATAGCTGCGGCGAAAGCGAATGCGGCGGCGCTGTTCGGCGATGCCGAATGCGTGCTTTCGGACGTGGGACTGCCGAGCGACCATCCCCATTTCGGAAAGTTCAGGCTTGCGCTCGCGAACCCTCCATACTATGGGGACGGGCGCATAGCGGATCTCTTCGCCGACATTGCGAAAAGATGCCTTGCACCCGGTGGCGTGTGCTACATGGTCGCCAAGACGCCGGACATAATACGCGCCGCCTGTCAGCAGTCCTTTGGAACTGTCGAGACGATCAGGCGGCGCAACTACACCGTGCTTAGGGCCGTAAAGGCACCATCAGAATGACACGGTCGCGTTGAAGCCGCCCCAGACGAGCTGATCCTTGCCGTCGCCCATGTAGTCGAGCCTGCGGAGGGTGTGGGACGGAATCCACGTGTAGTTGACCTGCGCTCCGAAGGAGAGCCAGTCGGTTACGGCATATGTCGCCGAGAGGCCGATTGTCGAATCGGTGAGTTCCGTGCCCGTGCTCACGTCCGTGGCGTATTTGCACCAGGCGTTGTCGCCGAATCCAAGGGACGCGGATGGCGTGAGCGTGAAGGCCTCGAAGATCTCGAAGTCGCGCGAAAGGCCGAACGTGAAGTACACGGACGACGGGTCTTCGCCATGCGCGGAATTGTAGTTCCAGTACGCGGCGGCGCTCGGCGTCACGTAGTCGTTCTCGTATGCGATTGACGCATAGAGATCCTGGTCGGAGATTCCGTTGTTCTTCGGGTACGTGTAGAACACGTGCCCGACCTCGACGTCGAACCCGTACAGGTTTATGGAGTAGGCGAGGGTGTAGTCTATCTCCTGTATTCCGCAGGCCTGGCGGCTGTTCGTGTATGTGCCGCGCCTGTGGGTTAGGTCATACGACTGCCACACGTTCAGGGAGAAGTCGCCGAAGTCCCCCGTGTCGTAGCCGAGGGTCACGGACGGTTGCCATACCGGGTTCCCGTTGCAGATCACGCCACGCCACACGTAGTCGCTCAGCACGTCCATTGAGGCCTCCACGTAGACGCCGGCGGAATCTTCCCTTTCCTCCGCGGCGATGGCTTCGCTGGACTTTTCCTGTGCGCCGGCATTGAGCGCATAGGCGGATGCAGTTGCCGCCATGACGGCGAGTTTCATTGCATTCATTTTCGTAACCCTTTATTTGTCTTTTTATGTTTGTTTGGTTGGTTTACCCCCTTCCCGTGACACCACGGATAGGAATGGGCGGAATTATACCAAAGTTTGTTGATTTGCGATTTGCAAATCGCAAATGGCTCTATCCCATGTTATCCTTGCGCCATTTGGATGGCGACAGGCCCATACGCTCCCGGAAGAAGTGTGACAGGCGTCCAAGGGACGCGAACCCTGCCCGCTCTGCCACATCCGAAATGCCCAGCGTAGGGTCTCTCAGCAGTTCCTTTGCGGCCTGCAGGCGCGTATCCATCAGAACGTCCTGCACTGATTGCCCATGGCACGCGCGGAAACGCATCCGCAGCAGGGACGGCGATATCTTCAGGTGCGCCGCGACATCCGACACGGAGATGCCGTCGCGGAAATGTTCGCGAATGTAGGCAAGGCCATTCTCGATTATGTGTCCGGTCGGCGGAATCGACCGTGTGGACATCCGTTCGATGATGCCGCACGGGGGAATGAGTATGTTGTGGCCGGGCCTGATGCCCTCCATCAGCTGATGGAGCTCCCTTGCGGCACGGCGTCCCATCTCCATGTGGCCGGGCTGTATGCTCGATAGCGTTGGGTTGCATGATTTGCACAGAAGCTCGTCGTTGTCCACGCTCAATACGGAGATCTGTCCGGGGATGGCAATGCGGAGCCTCCGGCATGCGCGGAAGAAATCGGCGGCCAGCAGATCCGTGGATAGCATCACCGCCGCTGGCTTTGGCAGGTCGAGCAGCCAGTCCGCAAGCGACGTCCGTGCCGGATCGAACACATGGGGACGGATCCCGTGCCTTGACAGTTCGAGATCGAAGCCACGGCATCGGCACGTGCCCCAGTAGTTCTTCTCATCCTCACGCACGAACCCATGGGAACGGAAATTCCCGATCGAGAGGAAATGGCGGGCGCCCGTCCTGCCGATCGCGATGTCGTCGTTATGGATCAGCGTAATGGGGGCGTCCTTTGGACGTTCCCATCCGGAAGGGGCGTTGTTCAGGACAATGGGCAGTCCGCTGGAGACGAGCGCATCGAATCCCGCGTTTCGGATGGTATGCCCCGAGATGAATCCGGCGGCTCCGTTCCGCATGGCTTCACGGACGAATCGAGGCGTTAGTCCACGCGCCGTTTCGCCTCTCGCATCCGGCACTATCGCAAGTTCCCAGTCGCGCTGCGTATTCGCGTATTCGAGAATGCCGATCATGCATTCCCGCATTGCGATTGTCTTGGACGATAGCGATATGACGATGGCCTTCATTGTGCGGATTGTATCAAAATGCCAATCTTCACCGCAAGATGGCGTTATTGATTTCGACAAAATTGTCTTGTCGAAAATGACAAGCGCAAGGGCGGCAATTGGTGTACAATATCCCCAATTCACAAATAAAAGGAGCTTTAAGATGAAACGAGTGATGTTGTGCCTTGTTCCGCTGGCGGTGGCGTCCGCGATGGCTGCGGACCTTACTATCGGTGTCGGCGAGTCCGAGACGTTGTCGGGCGTCCAGTCCTTCGACCGCATCTTCTGCAACGGCAGCCTGACGATCGCCGAAGGCGCCGAAATCTCCTGCACCTCGTTCTGCATGGCCTCCGGCGTCGTGGATAACGTCTCAGTGACGCTTGGGAACGGCGCCACGCTTTCGATGCCCTCGGGGGGGGGGTGCCTCATAGGCTGTGACGGCGGCGGCGGCACGCTGACGCTCGGCACGAACGCGCTATTCAAGACGGCCCTGCAGACGATCGTCCAGGGCACGACGCCGCAGGGCGATGCGTTCTTCACCAAGGAGAATCCGTTCCCGGAAACCGCGAAGATATTCATCCACCTGATGGACGGCGCGAGCATGGATGGGCAGGTCGGGGAGTCGACGCTGCTGTTTGGCTACGGGACGGCCCTCTCATACGGGAAGTACGGACGCTTCGAGGGCATTACCGTGCGCCTCGACAAGGACGCGAACCTCAACTACTGCTCGGTATGGCAGAGCAGCCGCCCGGACTGCCGCATCCTCTTCAACGGCGGATATGTTTGCCAGGGCTACTACAACAGCGGCAAGGGTGCCACGCTTTCCTCGAACGTCGGATGGTGGTCAAACAACACGAAGGATGCGAAGTGGTACCTTACGGGGACGAACGGCAACGACATCGTCATCCAGCGCGATCAGTACGCGAACGCCGTGTTCCGCCTTTCCTCCGGCGGCAGTTCCTACGTGCTGGACGGCGATGGCGGGCTTGTCATCCGCGGCAATGGCGGGAGGCACAAGACCTTAGTGACCGCCCTGGTGAACGACAACTGGAAGTCACAGATCAAGATGGACTTCCCCGGCCGCATCGCCATCGACGGCGGGAACTACCTGTCGCTCGCCTCGTTCTCGACGACGGATCCGGGTGTTCCCCGGTATGACTTCTTCCCCACAAACTCAACGCTTGTCGTCGGCGCGAACGCCGTGCTCGACATCCGCGGCTCGGACATCACGAACGCGGCGGTCGTGTGCGCCGGGGCGATCGTCAACGGCGGCACGAACGTCTCCGCCATCGTGACGGGCGGCGCCGGTGCCGACAGCCGGATCGAGTCGCTCGGCACCAACATCGTCGTCCGCAAGTCCGGGGCGGGCTGCCTGACGCTCGGCACGAACCTTGTCGATGTCGCCGCCGTTGAGGTGGCCGGGGGAAGCGTTGTGATCGACGGAAAGGACGAAGGAACCCCGAATGCCTGCATCCGCGAACTGACGCTTGGCGCCGGGACTTCCTGCGCCACGACCGAGAGCGCAAGGGGACGCGAGATCGCGGTGCAGAGGATAGAGATGGACTCCACCGCCACGGCGGAGATCGACACGTTCGCCCCGGTCGCCGACGGTTCGCTCAGCCTTGTGAACTATGAGGGCGGGTTCGCCAGGACGCCTGTCCAGCTGCCGTTCAAGGCAAGGAGCACGACCGGCCGCAGGAACTTCAAGTCGTGGTCTCTGTACGTCAATGGCGGATTGCGCGGCGCGGTGGGATTCGCCGATCCCGCTATAGGGATTTACGGCGGGTGGCTTACGCTCGGGAACTTCGGCACGAAGATCGTGTTCAGGTAATCGGTAAAAGGTCGTGTTTATGAGAGAGACACTTGCAAGGCACGGACGCAATGAATCGCGTCCCTCCCGCATCTTCGTGAAGGCATTGGCGTTGGCGGCATTCTCAGCCGCGGCGTCTGTCGCCATGGCGGATGCGAAGCCGGCGCACCTCTGGAATTTCGACCGGCTCGGCTGGCACAGCCGTCAGGCGGAGGACCTGGGCGATGGGGCGCAGCTGCGCGAAATGCGCGGACGCATCGCGACGGGGCAGGGAACCGGCGGGTCGGATGCCCTCCGCGCCGACGTCGCGTCTGGCGGCGAGGTGACGCGGCTGCCGCTTCCCTTTGCCGCATGGACGTTCGATTGCTCGTTCCGCATCGACGTGCCGGATGCCGGCGTGAAGGAGCGTCCGCTCTTCCGCTACGAGACCTCGGCGGCGAAATGCGTCTCCGTCACGATTGAGCGGGACAGCCTTGCGGTGCGGAGCGGGACGTTCTCGGCCATGACCGAGCCACAGGGCGTCGCCGACGGCAGAATCCATTTGCTGCGCCTTTCGGTCTCGAAGGCCGGGCTTCTGCGGATGTGGATCGACGGGCGGTGCGTACTGGAGAAGCCCGGCGCGCCCGCGCTCAGGTCCCTTGGCGCGGGCGACGCGAAGAGGGGCTATCCCGTGCTGCGCCTCGGGATGTCCGGGAATGGGGCGGCGCTGGGTGGCGTGATGGACGACATCGCGATCTACGACCGTGCGCTCGGCGCACCCGATCTCTCCGTCCCCGTCGGCGACTATTCCCGCATCGCGCTGCCGGAGTATCGCGCCGTCCCGCCGTCCGACGGGGCGGAGGCGCTGGTCTTCGGCGCGGACGGCGCGGCGGCGACCGGGCCGTTCAAGGTCGCGGACGTGATGGACGCGCAGGTGTTCGGGCAGATGAACCCCGCGGCCGCGAAGTTCGTGGACGCGGCGGCATCCGCGACGATCTCCATTTCGGGCGGCGAGGTGCGCGTGACCGTGGATTGCCCCGTGCCGCCCGGCATGAAGGCCGACCACCACGATGACCCCTGGAGCGGCGACCGGGCCCTTGTGTACATCCGCCCGAGGCTCGACGAGCCGCAGTGCTTCATCTACTGCGCCAACGCGGCGGGTCGGACGGCCGGCGGGATGTTCGGGGCTGAGAGGGAAGGCTGGCGGTCCCACGCGAAGATGTCCGTGAAGGAGACGGATGGCGGCTTCTCGTTCTCGCTGTCCGTGCCGGTGGCGGACATCTTCGGCGACAGGCCGCCAAGACCCGGGGACACGTTCGGCCTCAACTTCTCCCGCGAGGGGCGCACGTGCGGCGGGCATTCGTCATGGGCGGTGAACGGCGGGAGGTTCAACGACGCCAAGTGGACGTTCGGCACGGCGGTGTTCGGCGGGGCGAAGCCGTATTTCTCCCGCCGGCTCGCGGAGGCCAAGGCGCGTGGAGCGTCCGTCGCGGACGGCGCGGCGGCGCAGGCGGCGGTGGACGCGGCCTGCCGGGCGGTCGGGGCGGCGGTTTCCGCGCGCGGAAACAGCCCGGCGGCGTTCGCGTCGCTGGAGAGGATGTTCGAGGGGCTTGACCGGACGCTGCTCTCCGTCGCGCAGAAGGCCCGCCCGCTGCTCGTCTACCGTCCGGCGGACGCATGGGGGAACATGCCGGAGCCGGATCTCGATTCACGTCCGCTGGACATCATCCGGATCCGCGCGCCGCGAGGCACGCGCCGCGTCGTGGCGTTCGCCATCGCCAACCTGCAGTCCGAGCCTTTCGCCGGAAACCTCAAGTTCTTTGACCGCTTCGACGGGTTCTATCGCACGGGAAGCCGTCTGCCGCCGCCGAAGGACGGCATTGCGCGGCGCTTCACGCTGCGCCGCTCGGTCGCGGTGGGCGACAGGGACGGGCGTCCCATGTACGATCCGCTGGCGGAGCTGCCGCTCCGGTCGCTCGTGGAGGTCGCGCCCGGCAAGGCGCTGCCGATCTTCGCCGAGCTCGACACGCGCGGCGTCGCGTCCGGGCGGCACTACGCGCTCCTGCTCCTCCGGAGCGCGACGGCGGGCTTCCCGGACGAGCGGATAGCCGTGGAAGTCACGGTGACGGACGACGACCTTTGCGACGTGCCGACGGACCGGGCGGGCTACACGCATCTCGCGACGTCGTTCGGCGCGGGACTCTGCCCGCTCGTCTCGCCGGCGACGAACTGCGTGCGCAGGCTCGTCGAGCGCGGCTACAACGTGGTGCTGCTCGCGCGCATCGCCGACATCTACCCCATGCTCGGCGAGGACGGCAAGTGGCGGCGGCCGAGCTACGAGGTGCTTGACCGCTACGTGGACGCCTGGATCGCCGGCGGACTCGATCCGAATCGGATGAAGCTCTGGCCGTATCTCGGCGTGGAGCGCAAGACGGACCTGTGCTGGGGACTGCGCGACCACACGGGGCGGCGAGTGCCGTTCGGGACGACGCAGTACGACATCGGGCTGCGCGCGCTCGTGGGGTTCTTCGCCGAGCACGTCCGCGAACGCTACGGCGTCGGGCGGGACCGCATACTCTGGTATCCCGTGGACGAGGCGAGCGGGGACATGGACGACCCGACGTTCAAGTCGTCCGCCTCGCGCGCGCTTCACGCGGGGCGGGTCATCCGCTCTGAGAACGCGGCGAATGTCCTCTTCTGGAATCCGCTTCCCGGCTTCATCCGCGGCGGGGGAGAGGGCTTCCGCCGAGCGATGAAGGAATGCGCGGGGCTCTTCGACATCATCGAGCTGTACCGTCCGGCGACGACGCCGGAGGTCGTCTCGCTCGTGAAGGAACTCGGATTCCGGAAGGTGTGGGGATACCACATCTCGACCAAGCACTCCGGCGCGGCCGGCTACCGCAGCGCCGTGTGGAAGCATCTGCGCGACGGGTTCAGCGAGACGATGGCCTATTGGCACATGGACGAGAGCGCGTCCCTCGACGCGCGTCCCCAGCATCCGTACGGCACGTGCTACATCGACTGGGACGCGGACGAGCTGATGCTGTCGCGGCGGCAGCTTGCGGCGGACATGGCGGCCGAGGATGCCCGGCTCGTAAACTACCTGCGGCAGAAGGCGAAGGGCGATCCGGCGAAGCTCGCCCTGATCGAGTCCATCGTGAAGGCGGCGGCGGATGGCGGAACCATGGCGGCAATGGACGCCGCGCTCGAACAGCTGCAGGATGCGAATCCTGTTGCCACTCAAAAAGATGGAGGCGAAACGGCTATGCAAGGGCGTTTTATGCTATAATCACCTACCTCAACTAAAC
>CAVFWS010000015.1:0-14625 GCA_963626295.1 Clostridium sp. CAG:138 | reverse complement strand
AAACAAGGAGAAAACAATGGCTCACAAGATTGATGCCGCGAATTGTGTCGCGTGCGGATGCTGCAAGGATGCCTGCCCTGCGGATGCTATTTCCGAGGGGGAGACCTACTCGATCGACCCTGAGAAGTGCGTTGATTGCGGTGCTTGCGCCTCCACGTGCCCCAACAACGCGATCTCCGCCGCATGACGGAGTTCCTGTTAGACAATCTGCTGCTGCTCCCGTTTCTCTTCGCAACCTACCTGGCGCTTGAGATCCTGGAGGCGAGGGCGGACGGTGCGCTCGAGCGTAGTCTCGGGCGCACTCGCCGTTTGGGTCCGCTGATCGGCTCGATCGCGGGGGCGTTCCCCCAGTGCGGCGTTTCGGCGGCGGCGGCCTCGCTGTATGCCGGAGGGGCGATGACGGCGGGGACGCTGATCGCCGTTTTCCTGTCTACTTCGGATGAGCTCATTCCTGTCCTGATCTCGGAGAAAGCGCCCGCTTCCCTGATAGTGAAGATACTTGCCGTGAAGGTCGTATCCGGCGTATTCGTCGGTTTCGCCGTGAATGCCGTGATGGCCATGTTCGGCAAGGGCGGCACAAGGCTGCGCGTGGATGAGCTGTGCGCGCGCAGCAGGTGCAGCTGCAGGCGGCGGAACGGAGTGCTGGTGCCCGCCCTTGTGCATACGGCCGAGATATTCCTTTTCATACTGGTGGTGTCGGCGCTGTTCGAGGTGGCGCTGCATTTCATGGGCGAGGACAGCCTGCGCAGCCTGATCCTCAACGACCCGTGGATAGGCGAGTCCATCGCGGGGCTTGTGGGCTTCATACCCAATTGCGCCGTGTCCGTATCGTGTGCGCAGCTGTACCTGAAGGGCGGAATGTCGGCCGGCGCATTGATGGCGATGTCCCTTACGGGTTCCGGCGTCGGGCTTCTCGTGCTGTTCCGCACGAACAGGCATTGGGCGGCAAATGCCATGATCCTTGCCGTGCTTTATGTTTCGGGAGTCGTTCTCGGACACTTTGCCGGATTCCTGTTCTGACGCCCGGGAATGTGGTATAATCGGCGGCATTCTGAGTTTCAGTCAAGTCAACAGTCAAACAAGGAAAACCAAGAGGAGAAAAGATGGACATTCCAGCCAAGTGCAAGGTTTCGGTTCTCAAGGAACCGAGGAAGATGGAGATCGTCGAGGTGGACATCCCGAAGATCGGCGACGACGAGATGCTCGTCAAGGTCGAGGGATGCGGAATCTGCGGCACGGACGTCCACGAGTACAAGGGCGACCCCTTCGGCTACTGCCCCGTGCAGCTCGGCCACGAGGGCACCGGCGAGATTGTCGCGCTCGGCAAGAACGTGACGAAGGACTTCACCGGCAAGCCGCTGAAGGTCGGCGACAAGATCGTGACGGGCCTTAAGCCGTGCGGCGAGTGCGACACGTGCAGGTTCCATCCCGAAATAATGGAGCTGTGCAACAACGGCGAGATATTCGGCCTCCTGCCCGGGCCCGAGCACTACCTGAACGGCTGGTTCGGCGAGTACATGAAGGTCAATGCCGGCGGCGTAGTGTTCAACGTGTCCGACATGGATCGCGACCTCCGCATCCTCATCGAGCCGGCGGCGGTGATCGTGCACGCCGTCGAGCAGGCCAAGCAGATATTCGACTTCAAGTTCAACAGCTACGTGCTCGTGCAGGGCTGCGGTCCGATCGGGCTTCTCCTGCTGGCGATGGTCCGCTGCCTCGGCGTCCGCAACATAATCGCCTGCGACGGCGACGCGAACCGCCTTGAATTCGCCAAGAGGCTCGGCGCCCGCTACACCGTGAACGGAATGGATGCGGATGCGATCGAGCAGGTGAACGGGATCACGGAAGGCAAGGGCGCGGAGATGGTGTTCCAGTGCACCGGTTCGCCGAAGGCCGCGACGCGCGCGTGGAAGTACGTCCGCCGCGGCGGGAGCTTCTGCGAGCTCGGCTTCTTCACGAACAACGGCGACACCACGTACAGCCCGCACCTCGACATGTGCAACAAGCAGGTCAAGGCGATCGGGTCCTGGACGTACCAGGCGAAGGACTGGGTGCAGAGCTTCGACTTCCTCAAGGAGGCACAGGAGCGCGGCCTCCCCGTCACGGACCTCATCACGCACAAGTATCCTCTCGACAAGATGAACGAGGCGATGGAGATGAACATCTCCATGAAGGGCCTCAAGATCGCGTTCGTCGCGTAATGGACCCGTCGTTCAGGATAGGCTGTCATCTCTCAAGCGCGGGGGGCTACCTCGCGATGGGGATGACGGCCGAATCGATAGGCGCGAACGTATTCCAGTTCTTCACGCGCAACCCTCGCGGCGGGGCTTCCAAGCCGATCGACGCAAGGGACGTGGAGGAGTTCATCTCCTACGCGGACAGGGCTGGGATCGGGCCGATCCTGGCCCATGCCCCGTACACGCTTAATGCGGCCGGGAGCGAGCAGCGCGTGAGGGACTTCGCCGAGATGACGATGGCCGATGACCTGGCCCGCCTCGAGTCCACCCCCGGCGCGCTGTACAACTTCCACCCCGGATCGCACGTCGGGCAGGGCGCGGAGCGAGGAATCGCGCTGATATCGTCCATGCTTGCGCGGATACTCTCGGGGAGGTTCTCGAAGGCCGGCAAGGGATACTCCACAACCGTGCTGCTCGAGACCATGGCCGGCAAGGGCAGCGAGGTCGGGCGGCGCTTTGAGGAGCTGAGGTCAATAATCGACATGGCGGAGTCCGCCCTTGAACGCGATGGCGTGACGTCGGATCGCCGGCTCGGCGTATGCCTCGACACTTGCCACGTGTGGGATGCGGGGTACGACATCGTGAATGACCTGGACGGAGTCGTTGCCGAGTTTGACAGGGTGGTCGGCCTCGACAGTCTCAAGGCCATCCACCTCAACGATTCCATGAATGCGCTCGGTTCGCACAAGGATCGGCACGCCTGCATCGGCAAGGGGAAGATCGGGCTTGACGGATTGGCGCGGGTCGTGAACCATCCCGGACTTCGCAACCTCCCGTTCTACCTTGAGACGCCGAACGATCTCGACGGGTATCGGGGCGAAATAGCGCTCTTGCGCGGTCTGCGCAGTTAGGCATCTATCTACGGGGGACCGCATGGGATTCTTCAAGGCATACGATATGCGAGGCACCTTCGGGGTGGATTTCGACCTCGATACCGTCCGGAAGGTCGGCATGGCCCTGCCGAAGGTTGTTGGCGGAGGACGATGGCTCGTCGGTCGGGACGCCAGGGTGTCGTCAGAGTCCATCCGCGACGCGCTCGTCGAAGGCCTCAGGGCATCCGGCGCGGAGGTCACCGACATGGGGCTTGCCACCACGCCCATGGTCTATTTCTTTACGGTCAAGGAAGGGTACGACGGGAGCGTGATGGTCACGGCCTCCCACAATCCGCCTGGGGACAATGGTCTCAAGGTCTCGAGGAAGGGGGGCTTGCCCGTCGGCTACGATTCCGGACTGCGTGAAGTGGAGGCGCTTGTGCATGGCACGGATCGATGAATACGTCGGTTGGCTTCTTGACCATGGCGGAGACCATTCCGGGCTGCGCTTCGCGGTCGATTGCAGCGATGGCTCCGCCGGGATCCTCGCCAGGCGGCTGTTCCCGGATGCGCTGCTGCTGAACGACACGCCGGACGGACGATTCCCTCACCATAGCCCGAATCCGCTCAAGGCGGAGGCGCGGGCGCAGATTGCGGAAGTGGTTCGCCGCGAGGGGCTTGATTGCGGGGCGATATTTGACGGTGATGCCGACAGGGTGATGTTCGTTGACGAGAACGGAGATTTCATCCAGCCGGACTATCTCATCCCTGTTGTGGCAGAGACTTTCCTTCCGTCAGAGACGCTGCCGGTGGCCGTCATCCATGATGTCCGCACAAGCCGGGCGGCGATCGAGCGGCTCCGGTCTGACGGATTCACGCCCGTGATGGGGAAGGTCGGCCATGCCTTCGCCAAGGTGCTCCTGAGGGAGACCAAGGCCGTATGCGGCGGCGAACTGGCCGGACACTACTATTTCAGGGACTTTGTCCACTGCGACTCGGGCGAACTGGCCGCCCTCCGCATCCTGGGCGCCTTTGCGGCGGCAAAACGGTCGGGGCAGGGCGTAAGCGCGTTCATGGCGCCGCTTGTCGGAAAGTACGCGAATTCGGGCGAGGTGAACTTCGAGGTGCAGGACAAGCCGTCCGCCATCGCAAGGGCGCTTGCCGTGGCCAAGACCCTTGCGCGTGAGACTGGGCGCAGCGAGATGGATGGCTATCGCCTCGAATACGAGGAAGGCTGGATCTCCATACGCCAGTCAAACACCGAGCCATTCCTCAGGCTGATCGTGGAGTGCCGCGATCGTGATACGATGAAGTCCTGGCTCGGCGCCATCTCGGACGCGATCCGCCGATAGGGGCAGATGGAGGGGGATATGGGTGTGATGCTTAGATTCGCCATGGCTGCGGTCTTCGCTTCCGCTATGCCTTCGGCAGGGGCCGTATCCCGATTGGACTACCCGGATGCGGACGTTGTGGTATTGGATGACGCCACGCGCATCGAATATGCCCCGGACGGAACGTACGTGTCGGAGAACGACGAACGGGTCCTTGCCCTTACGGAAAAGGGAGTGCGGTCGCTGCGTTCCGCATCAGTCTCGGTTTCGCGGCGATACGGCGATGCGGAGATAGTGTGCGTCGAGGTGATCGGCACAAACGGCGTGGCGCGTGCGGTTGACTTCAGGAATACCCTAAAGGAGGCGACGGACAACTCGTCTACGGCATCCAACATCTACGATCCTTTGGACAGGCGCATTACGTGCGCTGTTCCGGGAATGGAGGTCGGCGAGGTCCGGCGCGTTGTCACGCGGGAGCGGATGTCGAAGCCTCGGATGCGCAATGCGTTCGCGACCGGGGCGCTGTTCGAGTCCACCATGCCGATAAGGCGCGCTTCGCTCGAGGTAATTGCGCCTACGAATCTCCCCATAGTAAGCGTGAAGCTCCGCAATCCGCTGGAAGGAACCGTCGCCCGTAGCGAGGACGAGCCTCTTCCCGATGGCCGCGTGGCGATGCGCTGGGTCGCCGAGAATGTGCCGCAGGCGTTCCCGGAGCCGGATATGCCGCCGTTCGGATCCGTTGCGCAGAAACTGCTCGTCTCCACGACGAGACGGTGGGAGGACGTCTCCAAATGGTACTGGGGTCTCTCAAAGCCCCGTCTTGAGGCGGTGAACGCGGCGATGTCGAACAAGGTGTCCAACCTGCTTTCGGGACAGGAGACGTACATCGGCAAGATCCGTGCGCTTTTCAGGTTCGTGTCGCAGGAGGTGCGGTACATGGGGCTCACGCTGGAGGATGAATCGCCCGGGTATGCGCCGCATGACGTTTCCGTCACCTTCGACAACCGCTACGGGGTCTGCCGCGACAAGGCCGCGCTTCTTGTCTCCATGTTCCGCATTGCGGGGATCGAGGCGTATCCCGTGCTGATCAGCGTAGGGCCGAAGATGGACGAGGATGTGCCGCTGCCGTACTTCAACCATGCGATAGTAGCCGTTGCGCGCGAGCCGGGAAGGGCGGCCGCGCCCGGGGACTTCATGCTAATGGATCCCACGAACGAAAGCACCCGTGATCTTCTTCCGGCTTACCTGATGGACTGCTCGTATCTTGTGGCGCATCCAGCAGGACTGCCTCTTGCGGTTAGTCCGGTGAAGCCGTCCGCGGAGAATGCGTTCCGGGCGGATACAAGGGGAACCCTTGCCGCCGACGGCTCTGCGCTCGTAGAGACCACCGTATCCTTTGGCGGGGTGAACGACCTTTACCGTGGCAGGTTCCTCAAGATGGTGCCGGAGGATCGCCGTCGCTTCTTCGAGCGGGTCGTGCGCGCTTCCTATCCGGGAGCGGAACTGCTTTCGTTTGACATGACGCCCTCGGATCTGCGCGACACCGACACGCCGCTCGGCGTGTCGCTTGCCGTCCGCCTGCACGATCTCGTGGTGCGTGGCAAGACCCGCGACGAGCTGATCCCCCCGTTCCTGTTCGACGGCTTTGCAATCGCCGACCGCATCCTTGTCGGCGGGACGGAGCTTGAGCATCGGCGCTACCCTCTCGAATTCCTCTCCACCGCGCTTGCGGAGGAGCGGGTGACGCTTAGGCTTGGGGATTCCGTCGGCAAGGCATTCAGTTTGCCGCCCGACGTAGGACTTGGCCGAAACGGCTACCTGTACGAACGGCGAATGTCGGTTGACGGAGGGACGTTCACGGCCGCGAGGAAATGCGCCGTGGACGTCACCGAGATATCGCCGGAAGCCTATCTCGGGCTGAAGCAGGACCTTGAGGCGATCGAGCTTGGCAAGAGGAGGAACCCGCAGTTCGCTTCGCTCGACGAAGGCGGTGCCAATGTCCGTACGCTGTATGACCGGCGCGACGTGCATATCGTCACGCCATATCGCTGGACGGTCACGAACACGTGGGAACGGGAGATCCTGACCTATGCCGGCAAGAAGGCGTCCGCCGAGCTGCGGTATGGGTACAATCCGTGCGTGGGGAGCATCGAGGTGCTCGGCGCGACGGTATCCAACCGCAACGGGAAGGTCCATTCCGCCACCGAACGGGAAAGGAACGTGCTGGATGCGGGATGGGTGGCGTCCGCCCCGCGTTATCCGGCGGCGAAGTGCCTCGTGGTGAACCTTCCGGCGGTGGAGATCGGAAGCGTGATCAGGGTCGTGACCGTCCAGACCGTGACGAACGCCCCGGTCGCGTTCTGCGGGCAGTACTCGTTTGATTCCGTCGAGCCGATATCCGTGAAGGAGTTGAACGTGGAGTGCGGCGACCTGACGATGAAGGTCGCATGGGGCGGCGATATCGGCCGCGTGATCGAGACGAACCGCATCTGCCATGCCGTCACGAACCCGCCGGCGTTGCCGCGGGAGAGGTCGCAGCCTCCGTCACTGGCGTGGCGCAATTGCGCAGTCGTGTCGCTTGCCGACCTTGACGAGAGCCGGGATGCGCTATGGTCGGCACTCGCCAAGGCGCGTTCGGCAGGTTCGGATGTCGCGGCCTCAAAGGCGCGGGAACTTGTGCTTGGCGCGCAGTGCGCAAAGGATCGGATCAGGGCCATCCGCAATTGGTTGTGGAAGAACGTGCGGCTTGCGGGGCCGGATCTATATTCCGTTCCTTTCGGCATGGCGTTCTTCCCGCCAGACAGGTCAATCTCCGACGGCTATGCGTCCGCCGCCGACTGGATGAACGCCTACTGCGCGATGCTGGAGGCGGTTGGGTTTGACGTGGAGTACATTCTGTCGGATGGCGATGCCGCAGGATATCCGGAGATTTCGCAGGTAAGGCGCACCGTGCCGCAGCCAGATGATTTCGACGATCTTCTCATGCGGGCCGGCATTCGCGAAGGCGGATTCCTTGGGCTGTTCGGCGGCGAATCGGAGTCATACGTGCTCGATTACGAGAACGACTGTGCGCCCCTTGGCGTGCGCGACGTCGAGGGACGCAATGGGCGCACGGAGGACTTCATGTCGATTGACGTCAACGACACGGGGGCCGCACGGATCGTCGTGTCGAATTCGACCTGGGGAGTTGCCGTGGCCGGGCTTCGCAAACTGTACTCGGAAATGCTTCCCGAACGCAGGTCGCGGCATTACGCGGAACTCATCGGGAACATCGCCGAGTCGGCCGAAGCCATTTCGGGGCTTGAGACCGACGTGAAGGGGTATCCATTCGTCATCAGGTATTCCGCCTACGCGCCGAACTATGCCGCGAAGAACGGAGACACCCTCTCGCTCGTCGTCCCTGGACTTGGAGGGGCGTTCCTGCCCGAAGCGGAGTCGGAGCGCAGGAGTCCGTTCGGCGTGGGCGGCAGGCTGCGCCCAGTCGTGACTGTGCGTGAGGTGGTCATGCCGGAGGGGTACACCGCCGTGGAGCGTATTCCGGAGGGGTGGGAACTGCATTTGCCGGGAGAGGGCGAACCCCGCTGCCGCAGCGAGGTGACGAGCTTCGTGGAGGGGAACCGTCTGCACATTCTTGTGAGGGAGGAGCTGCTTCCTGCATCGTCCGGCGTGTTTGGACGGGATTGGCTCGGCTATTTCCGCGACTGGAACCGGCGAACCGCTTCTCGCCTGATGCGCACCATCGTCGTCCGCAAGGGGGAGTGAGCACCGTCCATCGCCGTGGCTGTGTGATGGCTGGAGCACGGGCCATGTCAATTGACAATCCGTTTCGGACGTGGCGCTGACACTGCTCTGCCGTGCGGCGTTTGTGGGTAATCTATGGTGATCTGCGATTTGCGATTGCATTCGGGCATTCTCCATAACTGCATAAGATCGAAAAAAAGGGGGGGGGTATTTTTGCAATTATAAAATCAAAATAAAATTATATTGCATTTTTCTTGAAGTTTCCGTATACTACATGACGTTTCGGACGGGTGTATGCGAATGTCTATGAAAGGAGGATCGTCATGGGAATGCACATGAAGGCGGCGGTGCTGTCGGTGGCGGCGCTTGCGCAGGTAATGGTTGCTTCGGCGACGACGTGGTACGTCGCCACGGACGGTACGGACGACGGCACGAACGACGGCAAGAGCGAGGCCGCGCCGTTCGCCTCGCTCTCGAAGGCCGCCGAGTCCTGCGCCGACGGCGACACGATCGTCTTCGCGAGCGGGACCTACGCCTTCGCGAGTCGCGTCTCGCCGTCGGCGCAGTCGCTGACGATTCGCTCGCAGACGCTGGTCCCGGCGGACGTTGTCTTCGACGGGCAGGGGCAGGCTGGCTTCCTCAAGCTGCAGGGCTCGGACATGGGCATTCTCGGCATCACGTTCCAGAACGCGAAGTGCGACGATTCCGCCGCCATCGTCCTGAAGGCGTCGAACAGCGTCGTCTCGAACTGCGTCTTTCGAAACAACCACAGGGTCACGGCGACGGCGGACGCCTGGAACGGGGAGATGGGCGGAGGCCTCTTCTGCCTCTCGCCTGGCGGGAAGGTGCAGGACTGCCTCTTCGTGGGGAACTCGATGACGGTGCGGACGGACGAGAAGGGCGACAACGCCGCGCGCGGCGGCGGCGGCTGTTTCAAGGGCGTCGCCCTCTCCGGCTGCGCCTTCCGCGGCAACGCCGTCACGAACGACGCGCCCGGCACATATGGCCAGATGAGCGCGGGCGGCGGCGCGTATCTCAGCGGCTGCACGGCGACGGAATGCGACTTCGACGGCAATGCCGCCGTAGCCACCACGCGGTCGGCCTGGTCCGGCTGGGGCGGCGGAGTCGCGATAGATGGCGGGAGCGTCCTTTCCGACTCCATCGTCCGCAACAATTCCTCCTCCTGCGCGGGCGGCGGAGTCGTGCTCTCGGGCGCGTCCAGGATGACGGCCTGCACGGTCTCCAACAACTGCGTGAATACCGTACAGTCGTCGGCCTACAACATGGGCGGCGGAGTCCTGCTCTACGGGGCGTCGGAGATGGCGAACTGCCATGTCGTCTCGAACTGGTTCGACGGCGCGGTCAGCTACAACGGCGGCGGCTTCGCCGTCTGCGTGGGTTCCGGGTCGCGGGTCCTGGACTGTCTCGTCGAAGGCAATTCGGGGAATTGCGCGCCGGTTGCGTTCTCGACATATGCCTCCGGCTCAGCGATGTCGGTAGTCTCCAACTGCGTCATACGCGAGAACAGCAGCCTCGGCATATCGGGCGCCTTCTATGCGTTCCTCGAGAGGACGGACTTCTCTGCTCTCGTCACGGACTGCTGGGTCGTCTCGAACACGTGCGCCACCGCCAACAACAACTGCGCGATCGCGTATTTCGGCGGCTACGCGGGCTGGGGCTATTCGGCGCAGACGTTCCGCAACTGCCTCTTCCGCGACAACGGCGCTGCAGCGGACGGCAAGGTCGTCGCGTCCCTCTACTCTGCGCAATCGGATGCGGCGGACGGCTCGGGAAGCCTTCCCCTGAACCTCGAATACTGCACGTTCGCGGACAACGGCAGCGGCACGGGCGACGGGGCGTTCTTCCGCGAGCTAAAGACGTCCGCCTCCACGTCCGGGACGGACTTCTCCGTGAAGGGCTGCGTATTCGTGCGTTCGGGCGGGAGCGGGAAGAATCTCTTCCGCAACAACGAGCCGCTCACGCTCTCGGCGAGCGTCTCGAACAGCTACCTCTGCTGCACGGCGATCCCGGCGTCGATGGCGGACTGCGGCAACATCCTGGCCGGCGGCGAGGGGGTGGACGCGAAGTTCGCGGACGAGGCGGCCGGCGACTGCCGTCCGCTCGTCGGCTCGTCGCTCTGCGACGCGGGGGGCGCGACGGAGGCGTGGATGGGCGCGGGGCGGCGCAAGGGCGGACCCTGGGACATGGGCGACGGCACGTTCTCGGTCGGGCGCGTCGGGATATACGGCGTGACGGTCACGCGCAACAACCCGCATCCGCGACTCGCCGGCGGCGCGCCCGACATTGGGTGCTTCGAATGGTGGACACTGCCGGGGCTGGTCATGACCATCCGCTGACAAAAAAGAAAGGCAAAGAAAGACATGGAAACCAGGAATCTGCTCATGACACTCACGGCGGCGGCATTCGCCGCGGCGACGCTCGCTGGCGGCGACGCCATTCTCGGCGACGGCAAGAACCTCCATCCGCATCCGGTCGAGGTCGGGAACGCAGGCTTCGAGGAAGGCAAGGCCGGATGGGAGATCCCCGCGAACGGCGCAATCGACACGTCCGTCGCGCATAGCGGGAAGGCGTCCGCCTCGCTGACCGTGGAAGACCCCGACAGGGACGTAGTCTACATCACGCGGAAGATCCCAGTCGAGGGCGGCGCGGTCTACCTCGCCAGGTGCTACGTGAAGGCGAGGGGCGTGAAGGCGGCGGGCACGCGCGAGTCCGTCGGCGTGGGGCTGATCGTAGACTGGGCAGACCGCGACGGCAAGTGGCTGACGGGCAGCCACTACGACTGCAACCGCTTCGGCACGCGCGACTGGGAGCTTTCCGAGCTCAAGAACCTGCGCGCCCCGCGCATGGCCGGGTACGCCTGGGTCTGCCTCGCTCTGCGCGGCGCGGGCAAGGCGTGGTTCGACGACTTCTCGCTGACGGCGATGGAGGCGGCGGTCGGGCTGAAAGAGCCGGCGGCGGACGCGACGATCGCCTGCAACACGCCGCTTTTCACGTGGGAGGAACTGTGGCACACGGGCGACTACACGCTCGAGCTCTCGAAGGACAGGTCATTCCCCGCCGGCGCGACGCGCGCCTACGCCGCGCCCGGCGTGACGTCGTTCCGCGTGAAGGAGCCGCTCGAGCCGGGAGTCTGGCACTGGCGTGTCCGTGCGCCCGGCGCCAGCCACGCCGAGCCGCGCACCTTCACGCAGACCGCCCCGAAGGGCCGCGACTGCCTTCCGCCGGACATCCGCGCGAGCGCGAAGCGCGTCCTCGCGGCGGACGGGGCGTTCACCGTGCCCGTCTGGGAGGACGGGCTCAAGGCGCCGCGCGTGACGTTCGGTGACGTCAAGGGGACGTGCGGCCGCCGCGATAGGGACGGCGTCCGCACCGTCACGTTCAAGGCCCCTGCCGGCGGCTGGGCGAAGGGGCTCACGGAAGGGGAGATCACGGCGACGGACGCGGCGGGCAACGTCGCGACACGTCCGTTCTGGCTCCTGAACGCCCCGAAGCCGGCGAACGACGTCGTCGTCGACGCGGTGGGGAACTTCGTCGAGGCCGGCAGGCGCATCTTCCCGCTCGGCATCTACGAGGTGTGGCCGAAGGACTTCAGGGAGGTCCGCGACGCCGGGTTCGACGTCGTACACGCCTACCGCTGGGAGGGGACGCAGGACGACTCGCCGATCGTCGAGTACCTCGACGCCTGCTGGAAAACGGACGGACTCCGCGCGTTCATCGGCTTCGACCGCGGGAACGAGACGAAGAACGGGCTCCGCCAGGGCAACTTCGGCCACCTCGCGCGCCGCACCGCCGCGCTGGCGGGTCACCCCGGCCTCTTCTGCTGGTACCTCTTCGACGAGCCGGAGCACGCCCACCAGCACGTCCCGGCCGCGAAGCTCATCGAATGCGCGGACTTCGTGCGCGCGCTCGACCCCTACCACCCGGTCGTGATGACGACGCAGGGTCCGGCGATGATCGACTACCGCCGCTCGTGGGACACGCACTGGACTCAGGCATACGGCGACCCGGCGGGAGTCGTGCGCCAGATCGACGAGCATCGCGGGTTCCTGAAGAACGACTCGCCGATCACGGCCCTCCTGAACTGCAACGACATCAGGCAGACGCAGGCCATCGAGCGCGCGAGGGAATCCGATGGCGAATTGCCGAAGCCTGACACGGCGAAGTTCGGCCGCGACTACGACCACCTTCGGGCCTGTGCGTTCCTCAGCGTCGCCATGGAGTGCAACGGCGCCTTTTGGTGGTGGTTCGCGCGCGACTCCAAGCTCGCATACTCGGCGTCGCAGTGTCCGCCGGCGTGGGCGAACCTCGTGAAGGTCGTCAAGGAGCTGGGTGCGCTGCGTCCGCTCATCACTGCGCCGGGGCGCGTCGAGACCGGCAGGGAGGTCGATGGGGACAGCAAGGTCCTGTGGTGGCGCAAGACCCTGAAGGGGGGCGGGAGCGTATTCATCGCCGTCAACACGGGGAATGCACCGGCGACGGTGACGATCAAGGGCCGCCGCCTCACCTTCCGCCGCCACGAGGTCAAGGTCGAGAAGTGAAAATCGCACAACTTCCCAGTGACCGCCCTTGTCCAGACCGGTACGGCGAATGGGGCTCGCGTCTACAGCCGTCACGAAAACCGTTCAACCTAAAAAAAGCAGTTGACCCCGCCCGATGCTGACGCATCGGTCAAGTTCAACCGCTCGGTTTTCTGTCAGTCGCCCCGTCAGGACAGCGGAAGCGTGATCTGGTCGCCCATCAGGGGCGGATAGAGCCGCTGGACGAGCCGGTATTTGCGAAATGCGTAGTAGATGATCGGCAGCCACCGCATTTCCGGCGTCAACTGCGACGCAGACGACACCTTCTCGAGGACGGCCGATATCTCGCCGAAAACGCGACGCGCGGCGCCCTTCCCAGCCGTGAAGAGCGTGACCGTCCTGCGCCGCCCGTGTCTGGCGATCCGCGCGACGCAGTCCTGGAGCCTTCGCCGGGTCGTCGTCGCCTCCTGGTGCGACCCGTCGCCGCCGAGACGGCAGAAGATGTTCCAGCAGTTGGCGACGAACGCGCTCAGCCCGGCCGCGAGGGCAGTGCGCTTCATGTCCCGCGTGACGAACCCGCCCCACCCCCACTGGTTCTTCATCTCGTCGAAGACGTTCTCGCAGTCGCCGCGCTCGCGGTAGAGCTTCGACACCGCGCGCGGGTCGAGGCCGAGGTCGGTGACGAGCGCGTACCACTCGTAGCCGTCCGAATACCTCTCGTCGTCGCACGTGACGAGCTCGAGCCCCGGCAGGACAGGCTCGAACTTGCGGTGCGGAGGCTCCTTCCGCCTCCGCGGCTTGAGCTCGACGGGGCGCCGCATCAGGAGGACGCGCCGCTGCCGTCCCCACCCGCCGAGCTGCAGGCGCGTGTCGGCGCACTGCCACCCCTCGCCGGCGTCGCGCCAGGCCGACGCGTCCCCGAGGCTGAGCTGGAACAGGTCCTTCACGAGCCGCGTCCGCTTGAGCTTGAAGAGGTAGGGGACTCCGTTCGACTCGCAGCAGGCGATGACGGTCTCGTTGCCGAACCCGACGTCGCCGCGCACCAGCCCCGGCCTCGCCCGCCCGGGGAGCCACTTGAGGAAGGCGTCGAGCATCCCGCACGAGTGGACGCCCGACGTCTCGTCGCCCGCGTGGATGACGACGCCGAGGACGAGGCGGAGCCTCGCGATGCAGAGCGTGTGGTAGCAGTGGGACGGACGCCCCGGCTTGGACGGGCTGTAGCCGATCTCCGCGCCCTCCTGGCGCCCGTAGAGCGGCTTCACGGTCGGGTCGAGGTCGAGGACGTAGTCCTGTTCGAGGAGCGGAGCGAGGAGCCCGAGGTTCGCGTCCCAGATCCACTCGAGCCCCTCCTTCTCCGGAATCGCGCCGAGGTTCCGGCGCACCGAGTCGCAGGACATCATCCTCTTGAGCCCGAACATCTCGGCGGCGACCGCGTCGCCCCCGATGGCGTCGAAGTGCCTGTACCGGCTCGCCCCGCCGAGCATCCCGACGATCGCCGTGCCGAGGACGTCGCGCGCGGACGGCGCGTTCGGGCTCGCCAGCCTGAGCGGGCAGGTCTCGACGAGGCGGTCGAACGCGCCCCCCGCCTTGAGGAACGCGCTCACGAGCGCGTTGTGCGCGTTCGTCGAGAGGGGCGTCGTGTCGTCCCAGCGGCAGTCGAACGCGCCGCCGAGGGCGTCGATCCTGCGCGCGGGCCGCGCCGCGTCCGCAGCCAAGGCCGGATTCTTGGTATAATTCTCCATGTCGTTCTTGGTCTCCTTTGTCTTTTGCAACCCGAAGTATACCAAGAACGACGCCTTGCTTTCTGCGCCAAGGCGCCTTTCACCACGCGGGTGAAGGCCATGTCCTCACGAAACGCCCGCAAAACAAGGGCGGGATGAACATCCCGCCCCTTCAACTGCCGCAGTTAGGTTCATCGCGGCGTTCAGTCCGACGATCTCGCCTCCGTCATCGACGCCAAACAAGA
>CAVFWS010000014.1:0-23864 GCA_963626295.1 Clostridium sp. CAG:138 | reverse complement strand
GAGTTCTCCGACCTCCACGAGAACGTGCTGGCCGTCAAGCTCGACGGCACGACGAAGGAGGACTACGTGTGGGGAATGCGCGTGGGGTTCGTCACGTTCGCCGGCAAGGGCCTCACGGACGAGCAGCTCTCGGCGTTCGAGGCGAAGACCGCCGGAGACGTCCGCTCCTCGATCTCCAACGCGTCGTCGCTCGGCCAGCATCTCGCGATCGCCGCCTATCGGGACCCGAACTACATCCGCCAGAAGCGCGAGAAGTACGCCGTGCTCAAGAACCGCTACAGGGTGATCCGCGGCATCCTCAAGACGCATCCCGAATACGCCGAATCGTTCGAGGCGATGCCGTTCAACTCCGGCTACTTCATGTGCGTGAGGCCGAAGGGCGTTGCGGCGGAGGACGTGCGCCGCCGCCTCATCGAGGGGTACTCGACAGGCACGGTCGTGCTTTCGGGCCTCATACGCCTGGCGTTCTCGACGGTCCCGGCGAAGACGCTCCCGAAGCTCTTCGCGAACGTCGATGCGGCGATCAGAGACCTTAGGTGAAGAAGTCGATCACAGTCCTCGGAATCGAGGCGGATGGCGTACGCGGCATCCGCCTCATGCAGAACAAGGCGGAATGGCGCGTGGCCGACCGCTGCTTCTGGCGCATTGGCGGCGCGGACGCTTCCGCAGACGCCACCTCGGCGTCCGATGGCGGCGGCGCGGCGCAGTCCGGCGGCATCGACGATGCGGCGGGCGAGGCGCATGACCGCTACGGGGACCTGGTGGAGGCCTTCAGGGAGGCGGCGCACCGCTTCGGGACGCGCGAGGTGGTGCTGTCCGTGCCGCTTTCCTCCCTGCTCGTCAAGGTGGCGAGCGTCCCTGCGGAAGGGCGTGACCGCCTGAGGGAGACCGCGGCCGAGGAGATAGGCAAGGTGTCGCCATTCCCGGATGAGGCGCCCGTGGCCGGCGTGGAGACCGTGCAGGAGACGGATGCCGGGGTGATATCCATGTTTGCGGCCCTGCCGGAGGCAGAGGCCGCCGAGATCGGGGATGCCCTTGACGAGGCGAAGGTGAGGGTGCTCCGCACCGACATATCGGCGCTCGGCTGGCTTCGCACGCACTGGATGGAGATATACCCGGAGGGCGAGGCCGTCCCGCGCCGCAAGGTCGTGCTGATGGACTGCGACGATGGCTGGGACGTTGTGGTGCTCGACAGCCAGGTGCCTTCGCTCCTTCGCGGACTTGGCGGGATATCCGATGCCGATGACGTGTTCCGCGAGGTGACGCTGTCGCTCATACGCGCCGATGCGTCGGTGGAGGCTTCCGAGATCGTGGTGCTCTCGAAGTCCGGGGTCGACGGACCGCTCGCCAGGAGGTTCGGCGAGCTTGCGCCGGTGCGCGTAGTGTCAGTGGGCGGCGCGGATGGCGATGCCGCGAGCGGCGCCGGCGGCGGACATGGCGCGTTCGACGGGGTCGAGGGCATCGCAATCAGGACCTCCGAGGGATACTCGCTTGACGTCACGCCCGCGGACTGGGCGGAGGCCCGCGCGGAGGCGCGGTTCTCGAAGAGGCTCTTTACGTTCATCGCTGTCGCCGCAGCCGGGTGGCTCCTGGCGATGGCCGGGCTCTTCGGGGTGCCGTTCGCCTACGGACGCATGGCGGAGCGGCAGAAGGCGATGTCCAGACGCCATGCCGCCGAGTTCCGCGAGGTGAAGGAGATGCGCGACAAGGTGAAGCTCGTGCAGCAGTACTCCGACCACGCGCGCGGATCGCTCGAGATCCTCAAGGCGGTGTCCGACAGGATGCCGGAGGGCATAACGCTCACGAGCTTCAGCTTCAGGCGCGGCGAGCGGCTTTCGATAGTCGGCGAGGCCGACCAGCCCACGAGGGTGTACGGCTTCAAGAACGCGCTTGCGGATACGGAGACCGAGGACGGCGAGAAGCTGTTCGCGGAGGTGAACCTCACGGGGCCGTCGCAAAGCAGGGGCGTGCACAGGTTTTCCATAGAGTGCCTGTTCGAGGCCAAGGAGGAGAGATGACGTCCAACCTCTCAAGGCGGGACCGCATGATGGCGGCCATCGGCGGCGCGATCCTCATGTACGGGCTTTGCGCTGCCCTTTGGTTCATGGGGCAGGAGCAGGCGTGGCGGGTCTCCGCGAAGAGGTACGACGTCGCCGTGAAGAAGACGCTGTCGGAGAGGAGGCTCATATCGCAGCGGCAGAAGTGGAACGACGCATACGAGGCGGAGCGCGAGAAGATGCCGGTGTTCGGCGAGGGGGCGATGGACGTTGACACGCACTGGCTCAGCCGCATGGACGCCATCGCCCAGGCCAGCAACGTCGCGATCTCCCAGCGCCAGGCCGGGCAGCAGGTCGAGGCGGGCGACGTGTTCGAGCAGCCGATAGACGTGAAGCGGTGGGAGGCGACGATAACGTCGCTCGTCAGGTTCATGCACGCACTCGAATGCGAGACGAACGCGATGTTCGACGTGCGCGAGATCGCCATCAAGCCTTCGTCGCACAAGGGTTTCCTCACGGGCTCGTTCAGGCTCGCCTGCGCATACATGAGGGAGGAGGCCGAATGATGAAGCCGGTTCCAGGGTCGCATTCCAAGGAGTACAAGATGAACAGGAAGATGTCTCTGCTTCTGTCGCTGACGCTTGCCGTGTCATGCGCGTCGCTCGCACAGAACCGTCCGCGCCTGCTCGGCGCCCGCCCCGCGAGCCGCGGCGCGGGCGCGGCCGCCGCCCAGCAGGAGGCCCAGCAGCCGATGACGCGCGAAGACCTGAAGGGAGTGCCGCGCGGAACGAACGGCGTCCCCGCGCTGGCGTTCAACCAGGCGGACGTCAGCCTGGTCCTGGAGGCGTATGCGGACGAGGTTGGGAAGACCGTGATCCCGGCGCCGGACCTCCCCAAGGCGCAGATAACCCTCCGTTCGCTCGAAGGGCAGATACTCACCAGGGAGGAGTACCTTGAGGCGATCGAGCTTGTCCTCACGATGAACGGCATCGTGCTCGAGCCGAGGGGGCAGAAGTTCCTCCGCGCCCTGCCGCGCAAGACCGTGCGCACGCACGGCATCCCGCTGAAGATGGAGGACAGGGGCAACCTCCCGGAGCAGGGGCGCGTGGTGAGCCAGATGATCGCGTTCAAGAACATCGAGGTCGCGGAGGCGCAGAAGGCGCTGGAGGGGTTCAAGGCCCCGGAGGGGCTTTTCCAGGTGTTCGAGCGCACGAACGCGATCCTCGTCACCGACACGCAGGAGAACATAAACCGCATGCTCGAGATCGCGCGCGTGATCGACGTGGCGACGCCGGTCACGGAGGACGTGTTCGTGCGGCAGGTCGAGTACGCGCTCGCCCAGGACATCAAGACGCACCTCGAGACGATAGTCACGGAATCCCAGAAGGATACGCAGCAGAAGCAGAGCGGGCCCAAGTCGAGCGGGGCGCCGGGATTCGGCAGCTCGACGCCATCCTCGCCCCGGACCGGTCTCCTCAACCTGAACAACCGCCCGGGGCTGAGGAAGCCGGAGCAGCCCGCGAACACACCGAACGCCAACCTCGTCGCGGCGGTATCGGATGCGGACCGGGGCATGATACGCGGCAAGGTGCTGATCCTCGCGGACGAGCGCTCCAACAAGCTGATCATCATCACGAACAAGTCCAACATGGACTTCTTCGACCGCGTGATAAAGACCCTCGACGTCGAGACCACCCCGGAGGTGCAGATCGAGGTGATCCGCCTAAAGTATGCGGAGGCGGAGGACGTGGAGCAGATGCTCAACGAGCTGATCGGGGCGTCCAGCTCGTCGTCGCAGAGCAAGAACAACCAGAACGCGAACACCCAGAAGGGCGGGGCGGCGAACAGCAACCTCACGCGCGGGACAACGCAGAACACCAGGCGCCAGTCCACGAACAGCCCGACGTTCCAGAACACAAGCGCGTCCCGCCTCGGCGAGCTGAGCAAGGACAACGTGAAGGTGCTTGCCGACAAGCGCATCAACGGAATCGTGGTCATGGCCCGCCGGGCCGACATGCGCGCCATCCGCGACGTGATCGACAACATGGACGTGAAGCTCTCGCAGGTACTGATCGAGACGGTGATCATCGAGATATCGCTTGGCGACAACCTTAAGACCGGGATCGACTGGGTGATGGGCGGCAGTGTCGCGCAAAACGTATTCATGAACCATGGGCAGATGATAGGCGGCGGTGCAGGGTCCACCAAGCTGGCGAGCTTCGCCACGAGCGGCATCAATTCATCCGTCGCGACCAATCTGGTGACGCCGATCGGGTCGGGGATTAATTATCTCTTCAAGTCCGACAAGCTGAATCTCGCCGGAGTGATCGAGGCGTCCAAGACGGATTCGCGAAGCAAGTACGTCGCCTCCCCGATCGTGATGACGGTGGACAACGAGGAAGCCACAATCGAGGCGACTTCGTCTCGCCAGTTCCTGACGGGGTGGTCGGCGGTTTCGTCCACATATGCGGGAAGCGGTTTGCCGTCTCCGAACTACTCGGCCAAGGATATCGGCATAACCCTGAAGATCACGCCCAAGATCAACCCGAACGGCACGGTGATGCTTGAGGTAGAGGAAGAGTATTCCCAGGTAAGCGGTACGCAGGACATGCTGACTCCAATGGGTTCGACCTACACCACCACGCAGATAGACGTGCCCGTCACGAGAAAGATGTCCGCCAACATAAGCCTCGAGAACGGCCAGTCGGTCATATTGGGCGGGCTTACCACGAAGGACATGAAGAACAGCGAAGCCGGCATACCGATCCTGAAGGACATCCCGTGGATCGGCAAGTGGCTCTTCGGATCCGTCAAGCAGGAGGAGAGCCGCTCTGAGCTGCTGATCTTCATGACCCCGTACGTGCTCGACGACAGCGACGCCGCCCAGATGGAGGCGCTGCGGAGGAAGAAGTCCATGTCCGACCCGCGTCCGTGGGAGGATGGCGGATGGTCGGCATCGTCGCTCGCTGATCCCGTGTCGCAGAAGGAGCAGCTGCGCCGCTTCAAGGAGGAGTGGGCAAAGCAGGACGAGGAGCGCAAGACGAAGCTCGCCATCGAGAAGGCCAAGGTCGATCGCGCGAAGAGGCTCGAGGGCATGAGCGAATCGGAGCGCAAGTTCTGGCTTGAGCTCCACAGGGACGAGCTGGAGAAGGAGCAGCGCGAGGAGTTCGACCGCCAGGCGAAGGAGCAGGCAGACCTGAAGGAGTTTGTGGAGGAACTGAAGAAGAAGGATCTCGAGAAGGCAGAGGCTGAGATCAACAAGGCTGAAGCTTCAGGAAAGCAGGGAGAGAACCGCAGATGAGGCGCACTTCGGCCATAGTCGCGGCGCTGGCGCTTGCGGTCGGCGCGTACTTCACCGTCGACCGCATCGCAGACCAGAAGAAGGTAGAGGCGGAGGCGCTCGCCCGCAAGGCCGAGGCCTCCCTCAGGAAGGCCGAGGCCGGGAAGAGGCAGGCGGAAGCGGACGCGAAGAAGTCCGAGGCGGACGCCGCGGCCGCGAAGGCCAAGGCAGAGTCCGCCAAGGAGGCCAGACTGGAGCGCCAGGCCGCCGCCGCCGAGGCCAAGGAGCTTGCGAAGGCGAAGGAGGCGGAGGCCAGGAAGTCCGAAGCCGAGGCGAAGGCCGCCGCGGAGAATGCCAGCGCGGCCGAAAGCGAACTCAAGATCGCCGAGGCGAAGAGGGCGGCCGCCAAGGCTCTGGCGGAACACGCCGCGGCGACGAATGCCGCAAGGCAGGCGGAGCTTGACGCGGCGGTGGCGGCGGCAAATGCCGTGGCGATCGATCTTCAGCGGACCCTTGCGGCGAGCAACGTGCTTGCGCTGCAGAAGGCGGATTACGCCGCAAGGCTCAGGGAGGTCGAGCAGCTGCAGGAGGAACTGCGCCGAAGGGAGGAGGAGACCCGTCCGAACAAGACCCTTCAGGCGTTGATTGAGCAGAACGACGCCGCGAGGGAGGCGGAGCTTGCGGAACTTGCGAAGAGGGATGCGCAGTACGCGGAGGAGGAGGCGATCCGCCGCCGCGTACTCCGGGAGGGCATCCCGGCCGCGCCGAGGAAGCCGCCCACGAAGACGGAGAGGCGCATCGCCGCCGCAGACGGGAAGCTGGATGACATCGATGCGGAAGGGCGCGCCGCGCTCGGGAAGCGCTTTGTCGCCATGCTCGAGGCGATGATCCGCCAGGCGGTGAAGGAAGGCCGCAGCGACGATGCGGAGTCGTACCTCGAGACGCTGAAGTCGCTGGTGCCGGGGTATGGGAGGGAGTAGCTTGGAGCTTGGAGTTAAGAGCTTGGAGTTAAGAGCTTGGAGCTTGGAGCTAAGAGCTTGGAGCTAAGAGCTTGGAGCTTGGAGTTAAGAGCTTGGAGTTAAGAGCTTGGAGCTAAGAGCTTGGAGCTTGGAGATTGGGCTTGGAGGATTTAGATGTTTCACACGGAGGCATTGGGTCATGGAGATCGGTAGATGGCAGGCTTATTGTTGCGTGGGAGGGTCGCGTTCGTCGCGACCGAAGCTCCCCCGCTCCCAACTTCAAGCACCCAGTTCCAAACTGCAAGCCCCCGCTCCAAGCTCTAAGCTCCAAGCTCTAAGCTACAGTACCTGGTAATGGAATGGGACGAGGCTTGGCATATGGCGTAGGGAAGCTCGCGTGCGAGCATGCGCAGACCGTAAGGTATGCGTTCGCGTTCCTCGGCGAGACCGTGGTGCGCGGCCTTGTGATGCTCGTCAGGCCGCGCCAGTTCAGGCTCCGGGACTGTGCGCTCGCCTTCGAGCGTGCCGGTTTCGACGGGCTGTCCATAACCACGATGGTGGGGCTTCTGCTTGGGCTCATCCTTGCGTTCGAGTCCGCCGCCAGCCTGAAGATGTTCGGCGCCGAGGTGTACGTGGCGGACCTGATAGCGATAGGGCTGTTCCGGGAACTCGGCCCCATCATCACGGCGATAATACTTGCGGGACGCACGGGAAGCGCGTTCGCCGCCGAGATCGGCACGATGAAGGTGGACGAGGAGCTGGATGCGCTCGCGACGATGGGTCTGCCGCCCGTGCGCTTCCTCGTTCTTCCGCGGATCGTGGCTGCGACGCTCGTGATGCCGGTACTCACGATGTTCTCCGAGATGGCCGGCCTCATCGGCGGATGCATCGTCCTGCAGATGATGGATGTCCCGGCGAGCGTGTTCTGGGGACACGTGACGTCGTCCTCGTCCGTGTCCATGATCGTCCTGGGGCTCGCCAAGTCCGCGCTGTTCGGGCTTCTCGTAGGCTTCATAAGCTGCGCATCCGGGATGCGCACGAAGAAGGCGGCGGACGGGGTAGGCGAGGCGGCGACGAACGCGGTGGTGTGCAGCATCGTGGCGATCGCCGTGGCGGACGGTCTCCTTGCGGTGGTGTGCTACGTGCTTGGCATATAGGTGTCGCAACAGGCAGTGAAAGATGGAGCGAAGGAAGGTCATAGAGCTTGAGCGCGTGGACGCGGGGTATCCGGGCGCGGAGATACTTGCGGACCTTACGTTCTCGGTGGACGAGGGCGAGGTGTTCGTCATGCTTGGCGGATCCGGGTGCGGGAAGTCCACGGTGATGCGGCACATGATCGGGCTGAACCCTGTGCTTGGCGGCACGCTACGCGTGCTTGGGATGGAGATGGGCCGCAGGAACCTGCCGGCCATCCACCGCCGGATAGGGGTCATGTACCAGAGCGGCGCGCTGTTCGGGAGCATGACGTGCCTTCAGAACGTCCAGCTGCCGATCGACGAGTTCACGAGGCTCGGACGCAAGGCGCGTAGGGAAAAGGCGATGGGACTCCTCGAAAGGGTCGGGCTCGCCGACGCCGCCGGGAAGATGCCGAGCGAGATATCCGGCGGCATGAAGAAGCGCGTGGCGATCGCCAGGGCCATGGCCCTCGACCCGGAGATACTGTTCCTCGACGAGCCGAGCGCGGGGCTCGACCCCATCACGTCCAGCTCGCTCGACGACCTGATACTGCAGATACGCCGGGATCACGGCACGACGTTCGTGGTGGTCACGCATGAGCTTCCGAGCATATTCAAGATCGCGGACCGCTGCGCCATGTTCGACAAGGCCCGGCACGGCATGATCGCGCTCGGCAGCCCCGCCGAGCTGCGCGACGGCTCAACGGATGATTTCGTCAGGAGGTTCTTTGCCCGCGAGAGCCGGGGAACGGCCAAGGGGGCATGAAGGGAGGCATGGGATGGATGGAGGAAACGAAGCGAACTTTGCGAAGATAGGCCTGTTCATTCTCGCGGGCGTGTTGCTGACGGCCGGCGTGCTGGTGTACATAGGCACTTCGCGCGGCGGGAAGAACGAGTTCCTCGTGGAGACGTACTTCAAGAACGACGTGAGCGGGCTTGACGTGGGAAGCGCGGTCAACTTCCGCGGCGTGCGCATAGGCTCCGTGAAGGAGATCTCGTTCGTCGGCGCGGAGTACGAGAACGTGCCGCCGCACCAGGCCCGCAACATATACGTGCTGCTCGCGCTTGATTCGAGGCGGTGCCGGATCGGAAGGAGGAGCGAGGATCCGATGATGGCCATGAGGCGCATGCTGGACAACGGTCTCCATTCGACGGTCTCGGCCTCCGGGATAACTGGCCTTTCGAGGATAGAGCTGAACTTCCCGAAGACCGCGGTCCCGGACGAGCGGATCACGTGGGAATCCCGCTACATGGTCATACCGCCCGCGCCGTCCATCTTCGAGAGCGCGGCCGACAGCGCAACGAGGGTGATGCAGCAGCTGGACAGGATGGATTTCGTCGGCGCGTGGAGCAACATCGTGCGGCTGACCGAAAGCGCCGCCGGGCTGTGCGAGGGCATCGGCGAGATCGTGGAGACGGAGCGCGGACGCATCGGCACGATCGTCGAGAGCATGGACGGGGCCGCGTCGTCCCTCCGCTCGTTCTCGGAGGAGATACGCGACAACCCGTCGCTCCTGCTGCGTTCGCGCGACGCCGAGCCGCTTGACGAGACAAGGTAGCCCCTGTTTTGCCGGAGACATTTCACATTCAAGGAAACGACAGAAGACAATGCAACTTATCACAGACCAGATACAGAGTTCGATGGCGGGTTCGTCGTGGATCCGCAAGATGTTCGAGAAGGGCCTTGAGCTGAAGGGCCGCTATGGGGCCGAGGCCGTGTGCGACTTTTCGCTCGGCAACCCGGACGTTCCGCCGCCGGCGGCGGCGAAGGGGGCGCTGGAGAGGATCGCCGCAGACGCCGTGAAGCCGCTCGGCCTTGGATACTGCCCCAACGCCGGAATCCCGGCGGTGCGCGAGGCGATGGCGGAGTACATCAACCGGCAGCAGGGGCTGGATGGCTCAGTGCGCTGCGGGGCTGGCCACGTGATAATGACCGTCGGCGCGGCGGGTGCGCTCGTGTCCTTCTTCCGCGCGGTCGTCGAGCCGGGCGACGAGGTGCTTTGCCCCGCGCCGTATTTCGTCGAGTACGCGAGCTATTGCGGACACTTCGGCGGCATACTCAAGACCGTCCCCTCGAAAAGCGAGGACTTCAGTCCGGATCTCGAGGGCATTGCGGCGGCGATCACGCCAAGGACCCGCGCAATACTCGTCAACTCGCCGAACAACCCCACGGGCGCGATCTATTCGCGCGAGACGATGCTTGCGCTCGCCAGGATCGTAGACGGAGTAAATGCGTCGAGAGGCGAGTCCGGCCGTCCGCTCTTCCTGCTTTCGGACGAGCCGTACCGCGCGTTCGCGTACGATGGCGCAGCCGTAGAGCCTGTGCTGCCGCTCACGAAGTGGAGCGTGGTCCTCGGATCGTTCTCGAAGACCCTCTCCCTCGCCGGCGAGCGCGTGGGCTACATCGGCCTCAACCCTGCGGTGCCGGACGTCTCCACGCTCGCGGCGGCGGTCACGCTGACGAACCGCACGCTCGGCTACGTGAACGCCCCCGTGATAGGCCAGAGGCTTGCCGCAAGCCTTCTCGACGCGACCGTCGATCTCGGCATATACGACCGTCGGCGCAGGCTCATGGCGAAGGTCCTCTCCGAGGCCGGGGTCGAGTTCGCCATGCCGAAGGGCGCGTTCTACTTCTTCCCGAAGGCGCCGGGCGGCGATGACCTTGCCTTCACCGATGCGCTGCTCGAGGAGCGGATACTTGCCGTCCCCGGACGCGGCTTCGGCGGCCCCGGCCATGTGCGCCTTTCGTGCTCCGTGGACGAGGCCATAATAGCCCGCTCCGCAGAGGGATTCAGGCGCGCCGTCGCGAGAATGGGGCTCTGACCTGCCATGCTGTATTGGCTTTCGTATGCGCTGGAGGGCCTGTTCGGCCCGTTCCGTCTGCTGCGCTCCCATGCGTTCCTCATCGCGGTCGGGACGCTGATGGCGGCGTTCCTCACGTGGTACATCCTCCCGAAGCTGTGGCACCTCATGCCGCATGACCACGGGAAGTCCATCCTCGGGAAGGATGGAATGGCGTCAAAGGGGAAGCCCACCGGGGCCGGCCTTATCGTTACGCTTGCGGCCCTCCCTGTGATACTCGCCGTGATGCCGTTCTCCGTGTGCGACCTCTTCGTCCTACTGTGCATGTATGCCGCAATGGCGTTCGGGTATCTCGACGACAAGTCCACGGTCCCGTGGGGCCAGCTGAAGAAGGGACTCCTCGACGCGGTCGTCTCGCTCCTTGCCGCGCTCTTCCTCTATGCAGGGCACGGCGGCGACGTGTGGATGCCGTTCGTCAAGGGCGTGTGGTCCGTGCCGTGGTGGCTGTACCTGCCGGGCGCGGGGTTCCTGATATGGTTCACGATGAACGCCACGAACTGCTCCGATGGCGTGGATGGCCTTGCCGGATCGCTCACGACAATCTCGCTCGTGTGCCTTGCCGCGCTTCTCTACCTCGTCGTCGGCTATGCGCCCGTCGCCAGCTACCTGCTGATACCGGGCAACCCGCTTGCGGCGCGGTGGGCGATCCTGCTCATGACGGTGGCCGGGGCCCTTTGCGGCTACCTCTGGTGGAATGCCGAGCCATCGAATGTGCTGATGGGCGATGCGGGGAGCCGCTTCCTCGGAATGCTCGTCGGCGTTGGCGTGCTCGTGACGGGCAACCCGTTCCTCGTGTTCGCGTTCGCCCCCATAGTGCTGGTCAACGGCGGGGCGGGCCTCGGCAAGATCGTGCTTCTGCGCCTCTGCCGCAAGCTTGGCGCAGACGTCCGTCCGCCGAGCGTCCTGCCGCCGGAGCTGCAGGAGCGCCAGAACGTCTTCGTGCGAATGCTGCATGGCGTGAGGTTCCCGCTCCACGACCACTGCAAGCGCGCGCTGAAGTGGTCCAACGCCCAGGTGCTGATGCGCTTCACGATCCTACAGGCGTTCCTCACGCCCCTGCTGTTCATCCTCTTCGCGAAGGTCCGCTGACCTCCGCTTCGGCATGACGCGAAACGCCTACCTGCTCGCCGGGCCCACGGCATCCGGAAAGTCCTCCATCGCGGCCGCGCTCGCGCGAGAGATGGGAGCGGCGATCCTCTCCGCCGATTCCATGCTCGTGTACCGGGGCATGGATATCGGCACCGCGAAGCCGCCGCCGGAGGAGATCGCCGAGTTCCGCATGGGCGGGGTGGACATCGTGACGCCCGCAGATGAGTTCTCCGCCGGCGCCTGGCTCCGTGCAGCGTCCGCCTGGGCGGCGGGAATCCCGGAGGAAACGCCGATCGTGATCGCCGGAGGCACCGGGCTTTACTTCTCGGCGCTGCTTCGCGGACTCGACCGCGCCTGGGTGAAGCCGCCGCCCGCGTATCCCGTGCTGAAGGTTGACCGCGAGGTCCTGCGCGGACGAATAGCGGAGCGGCTTGACGCCATGTACGCGGCGGGGCTTGACGAAGAGAAGCGACGTCTGCGGGAAACGTATCCCGTCTGGTCCAGGACGGCCTCGCTTGCGATAGGATACCGCGAGGGCGACGACCGAGCGAAGGTGTACGTGCGCACCTGCCAGCTCGCGAAAAGGCAGGATACGTGGTTCCGGCACCAGGCGGCCGCGATATACGTCGAGCCGACCGTCGATGCCGTACGCGAGTGCTGGCGCAGGCACGGGCCGTGGAAGGTAGCGCTGGATGGTTGAATGGCTAAACCATCCACTGCGCTGCGGCGTTTCGCTCGCGCCGATGGCGGGGTTCACGAATGCCGCCTGCAGACTCATGGCGACGCAGGGCGGGGCCGACCTCACGTACACCGAGATGGTCTCCGCCGCCGGGCTTGCGCACGGGTCGTCGCCGACCCGCCACCTGCTGGAGGTGTTGCCCGGGGAAGGGCCCGTGGCGTGTCAGCTTTTCGGGTCCAGGCCGGACGAACTCGCGAGTTCCGCGAGGGAGGTGTCGGCGCTCGGGAGGTTCGTGGAGATCAACCTGAACGCGGGATGCCCCGTGCCGCGCATCACGAGGGAGGGGGCGGGTTCGGCCCTGGTGCGAAGGCCCGAGCTCGTGCACGAGCTCCTTGCCGCCATGGTCGCCGAGACGGATCTTCCGGTCACGCTCAAGACGCGTCCCGGGCCGCGTCCGGACACGGTGCTGATGCTTGAGCTTCTCGATGCGGCGGAGTCCGCCGGCGCGAAGGGGTTTGTGATGCACGCGAGGTTCACGTCCCAGAACCACGGCGGCCCCGTGCATCTCGACCTGCTCGCGGAGCTTGTCCGCAAGGCCCGCATCCCCGTGACCGGCAACGGCGGCGTCGCGGACGCCGCGACGTTCTCGGCGATGGCCGAGACGGGCGTCGCGTCGGTAATGGTCGGAAGGGCGGCGGTCTCGAATCCGAATGTCTTCGCGGCGCTGAAGGGGAGGTGCGCTGAAGCCGCCCCAGACCCCATCGCGCTTTTCCGCCGCCACGTGGATGCCCTCGTGGCGCTGCACGGGCAGATATCCGCGCAGTTCCCGAAAGACAGGCTCCCTACGCTGGATGCGTGGGTGACTGGCGCCGCGCGCACCCACCTCTTCCGCTACTTCTCCGGGATGCCAGGAGCGGCGGAACTCCGCCGCAGACTTGCCATGGTGCGCAGCGTCGGCCCCATGATGGAGTGCGTCTGCGCCTTTTCAGGCTTCAGGCTTAACCATTTGACCATTTAACCATTTATTGTCCAGCGCAATAATCACTGTCGCAATAATCACTTGACGCATGGGGTGCCGAAGTGTATACTGCACCCCCATTGAAGCCGCAAAAGGCGAGTGCCGAGCGCGGTGTAAAGAAAAAAACAAGGACGAATCAAGATGGATATCTACTGTGGTAACCTGGCATACGCCACTACCGATGACGGACTGAAGGCCGCTTTCGCGGCGTATGGCGATGTTACCTCCGCCCGTGTGGTGACCGATCGCATGACCGGCCGCTCCAAGGGCTTCGGCTTCGTTGAGATGCCGAACGCAGAGCAGGCGACGGCGGCAATTGCCGCCCTCAACGGACACGAGCTCGATGGACGCCCGATCCGCGTGAACGAGTCGCAGCCCAAGCCCCACGATGACCGTCGCGGCGGCGGTCGCGGCGGACGCGGCGGTTTCGGCGGCGGTCGCGACCGCAATCGTGGCCCGCGTGACACTCGCTGGTAATGTGCCGCATGTCGGCATATGAAAAGAGCGCGGATTCGTCCGCGCTTTTTTGCTATAATAACGGGCATGAAAACTGCACTTGTTCCGCTTGCCGACGGATTCGAGGAAATCGAGGCCGTCGCGATCATAGATGTCCTTCGCCGAGGGGGCGTGGAGGTGGTCACCGCGTCGCTTGGGGCCGACAGGCGCACGGTGTCGGCCCATGGCATACGCATGGAGACGGATGCCGCCCTCGCGGAGGTGATCGACAATGCGTGGGACGCGATCGTCCTCCCCGGCGGCGGGGAGGGCACGGCGAACCTCCTCGCGTGCGAGGAGCTTGCCGTGCGGCTTCGGCGGCAGAAGTTTGACGACGGAGGGTTGCTTTGCGCGATATGCGCGGCGCCTACGGTGCTTGCGGCCGCCGATGTCCTCGACGATGAGGATGTGACGTGCTATCCGACCTGCGCGCAGGATATGGGGCGGCCGATCGTCGACGCGCCGGCCGTCGCGGACGGCCAGATCATAACGGGAAGGGGTCCCGGCTCCGCGATCACTTTCGCGCTTGCGGTCCTTGCGAACCTTGTCGACGAGGAAACCGCGCACAATGTCGCAACGGGGATGGTGACGGCGCTATGAAGCAGGCGATAGTGGCGTTTCTCGCCCTGGTCGGCGCGGTGGCGCTCGTGGCCGGCGGCGTATTGCTTTGGCGGAACAGGCCAGACCGCCCCGCAGTGGTCGTCAACGGCAGGGTGCTAACCGACCGCGAGCTAACCTGGCGGGCGCAGACGCTGATAGACGACGCCAAGCGCATGGAGAACCTTCTCATACCGGAGCGGCGCATGAAGGAGGCCATGAGGCACTACCGCCGCATGGCCGCGAAGATGTGGATCGTTAAGGAGGTCCTCCTCTCGGCCGCGGTCGAGTCCGGGACTAAGGTGGACGCCAAGGACGAGAAGTCCTCCCTCGCGAAGCTTGAGGCGCAGCTGCGCTCGCGGAAGATCACGCCGGAGCAGTTCTTCAGGGAAGGGCCAATCCCCGAGGAGATGAAGCGCGCGGAGTTCAAGGAGACGGTGCTGATAGAGAAGTTTGCCAACAGGGAGATCGAGGGGAAGGTCAAGTTCGGCGCGAAGGACATCGACGACAAGGCCAAGGAGCTGCGGGGGCTTAACGAACTGGCCATAAAGGCCGGGCGCAAGCCTACGTTCAAGACGGACCGCAAGAGCGTGATCGACGCGCTCCACCGCGAGCGGTACAACGTTGCGTTCAGGGATCTGTTCCGCGACCGGTTCCCCAGGATGACCGTGGAATGTCCGGCCTATCCGGACCTTGAGGCCGTAGACGGCGTTTCGCCGCCACACCGGAGGGCTGTGCGCGGGCGGTAGCGGATGCGCATCTGCTCCGTGAAATGGATGAGACTCGGATGTCAGAATCGGGAGGGACAAAGGATTGGCTAATGAATTTCTCGTTTTCGATCGCGTGACCAAGCGCTTCGGGGCGCTCACGGCCGTTGACAACGTATCGATCTCCATCAAGAAGGGGGAGTTCTTCTCGCTTCTCGGCCCGTCGGGGTGCGGCAAGACGACGCTCCTGAGGATGCTCGGCGGATTCGAGCGGCCCGACAGCGGGCGCATCTACCTTGACGGCAAGGACATAACCGACGACCCGCCGAACAAGCGGCGCGTGCATACGGTGTTCCAGAACTACGCGCTCTTCCCGACCATGACGATATGGGACAACATCGCGTTCTCGCTCCGGCTGCAGAGGAAGCCGAAGGAGGAGGTCGAGGAGACCGTGGATGCGATGCTTGAGCTTATCCGCATGGGCGAGCACGCATGGAAGTACCCGAGCATGCTCTCCGGCGGGCAGAAGCAGCGCGTCGCCATCGCCCGCGCCCTTGTGGACAGGCCCCAGGTGCTTCTGCTCGACGAGCCGCTTGCCGCGCTCGACCTGAAGCTGCGCCAGCACATGCTGCTCGAGCTGGATACGATCCACGACCAGGTGGGCATCACGTTCATATACGTGACGCACGACCAGGGCGAGGCGATGTCCCTATCGGACCGCATTGCGGTAATGAACAGCGGTCATGTCGAGCAGCTCGACACCGCGGCCAAGATCTACGAGGCGCCGAAGTCGGCGTTCGTGGCGTCCTTCATCGGCGACACGAACTTCTTCGAGGGCACGATAGTCTCGGAGGATGGGGACTACTGCAACATCGCCGTGTCGGGCTTCGCGAGCGTGTGCGCGTTCAACGACCGCAGGCTCGCGGTCGGGCAGAGCGTCCACCTCTCGGTGAGGCCCGAGAAGATCCGCGTGACGCTTGCGCCGCCGCCGCCGGAGAAGGGCGCGCGGATCAACGTGTTCGAATCGACCGTCAAGGACGTCATCTACCAGGGCGTTTACACAAAGTACTGGCTGGAGTCCGTGGGCAAGCGCGTGCAGGCATTGAAGCCGCATTCCCGCTTCCTCCTCGACCAGGAGACGATCACGTGGAACGACAAGGTCTACATGTGGTGGCACCCCGACGACGGCTACATGGTGGAGGATTCGGCAAATGAAAACGTTCAATGATCCGCAGCGTCTCCAGAGGTGGTGCCTATGCAGACGCATGGCCGGGGCCAAGATCGCCCTCGTCCCGACGATGGGGGCGCTGCACGAGGGGCACCTGTCCCTGATTGCCGCCGCGAAGCGTCGCGGGGCGGACGAGATCGTGGTGTCTGTCTTTGTGAACCCCACGCAGTTCGGCCCCAACGAGGACTACGCGAAGTATCCGCGAGACGCGAAGGCGGATGCCGCGAAGTGCCGCAAGGCCGGAGCCACGGCCATCTTCTTCCCGACGCCCGCGAACATGTACGCCGCAGACCACTCGGTGTGGGTGACGGAAGACGGCGCACTGTCGGGGACGCTGTGCGGCGCCCGCCGTCCGGGGCATTTCCGCGGGGTGTGCACCGTAGTCGCCAAGCTGTTCAACCTGGTGCGCCCGCACCTCGCGGTATTTGGCCAGAAGGACTTCCAGCAGGCTGCGATAATAAGGCGAATGGAGCGCGACCTCAACTTCGGCATCGACATCGTGGTCGCGCCAATCGTCCGAGAGCCCTCCGGTCTCGCCCGCTCGTCGCGCAACGCGTACCTTTCCGACGCCGAACGCGACAATGCGCTTGCGCTGTCCAGGTCGCTCCGGGAGCTGAAGCCCGGCCCGTGGGCGAGCCAGAGGCGCAGGGTCGAGAAGGCGCTGACCGCACACGGGCTTGCGGTCGATTACGTGGAGGCGGTGGATGCCGGGACCCTAAGGCCGGTCAGGTCCATCGGGAAGGGCACGGCTGTGCTTCTCGCGGCGTATGACGGCAAGACGCGCCTGATAGACAACCGCCTTTTCGCGTGAACCGCTTAATGGTATAATTCGAAGCTCAATACAGGAGACAACAGATGACGCTTCAGGGCACGATTACTGCAATGGTGACGCCGTTCGGCAAGGACGGCTCCGTCGACTACGGCCGTCTGGCCGAGTTCGTCGACTGGCAGTGCAGCAGCGGGGTCGAGGGGCTTTGCCCGGTGGGCACGACGGGGGAGTCGCCCACACTTGACCATGCGGAACACCACAAGGTGATAGAGGAGACGATCAAGAGCGCCAGGGGGCGCGTAAAGATCATAGCCGGCACCGGGGCGAACTCCACGGCCGAAGCCGTATCGCTCACAAAGGCGGCGATAGCGATGGGCGGGGCCGACGCCTGCCTCCAGGTCACGCCGTACTACAACAAGCCCAACGCGGAGGGCCTGTACCGGCATTTCATGACGGTCGCCGACCTTGGGCTGCCCGTGGTGCTGTACAACGTGCCGGGCAGGTCCGGGCGCGAGATACCGCTTGACGTCGTCGCGCGCCTCTCTGCGCACCCGAACATCGTCGCCATCAAGGAGGCGTCGGGGTCTGTCGAGCGCGTGAGCGCGATAAAGGCGCGGTGCCCCGGCCTCACGGTGCTTTCCGGGGACGATTCGCTTGCGTTGCCGATGATCTCCGTGGGCGCCTCGGGCGTGATCTCCGTCGCTTCGGACGTGATGCCGAGGGAGATGGGCGATTTCGTGCGCACCGCGCTCGCCGGCGACATGGAGAAGGCCCGCGAGCTGCACCTCAGGTACTACAGCCTCTTCCACAGCCTCTTCATAGACACAAACCCGGTGATGGTGAAGGAGGCCCTTGCGCTTATGGGCAGGATCGACCTTGCGTACCGCCTGCCGCTGTGCGAGACCACCCCTGAGAACCGCGCGAAGATCGCAGGGGCGCTGAAGGAACTGGGGGTGCTGAAATGAAGGTTGCCATTCTTGGCGCGGCGGGACGCATGGGGCACATGCTGTGCGATCTCGTAGACCGCTCGGAGATACTTGAGCTTGTCGCAAAGTGCGATGTCCGGGAGGACTATCCGCGCACATGGCCTGCCGGCACCGAAGCCGTCATCGACTTCACGTTCCACGAGGCGGTTCCCGCGAACATAGCGAAGGCGGCCGAAGATGGCGTGGTCTACGTGCTTGGCACCACCGGGCTTACCGAGGACGAGCAGAAGTCCGTAGTGGCCGCGTCAAAGAAGATTCCCGTCGTGCAGAGCGGCAACTACTCGCTTGGCGTGAACCTCCTTCTCGGCCTCGTGAAGAGGGCCGCCGGGATACTCGGGCTCGAGTACGACTGCGAGGTCGTGGAGATGCACCACCGCCACAAGCGCGATGCGCCGTCCGGCACCGCGCTCATGCTCGCGCGGGCCGCGGCGGACGGACGCGGACAGGACTTCGACGATGTTGCGGTGTTCGGGCGCGAGGGCATGGTCGGCGAACGCCCCGAAGGGGAGATAGCCGTGCACGCCCTTCGCGGCGGCAGCGTGATCGGGGACCACACGGTCATGTTCGCCGGCGATGTCGAGCGCATCGAGCTGGTCCACAAGGCGCAGAGCCGCGAGGCGTTCGCCGCCGGTGCGCTGAGGGCCGCGCTTTGGGCGCAGGGCAGGAAGCCGGGCATCTACAGCATGCGCGACGTGCTCGGCCTCTGATCTGGGGGATGGGCGAGGGCTTCCCGCGCCGTGGCAATGAAATGAAGATCGTCGCTGGACTCGGAAATCCCGGCAGGGAATACGAATCGACGCCCCATTCCATAGGGTTCGAGGTCGCGGATGCCGTGGCGCGGGACATGAGCGCCACATTCAGGCCCGTGGCTTCGTTCAGGGGGGAGATTGCCGACGGACGCTTCGCAAACGGCAAGGTGATCGTCGTCAAGCCGATGACATTCATGAACCTGTCGGGCGATTGCGTTGCGCCTGTCGTGAAGTACCACAACGCGACGTCGGCGGACCTTGTGGTGGTGTCGGATGACATCGACCTGCCTGTCGGGAAGATTCGCATACGCAGGGGCGGCAGCTCCGGCGGACACAACGGATTGAAGTCGGTGACGGAACGGCTCGGCACGCCTGATTTCGTAAGGATACGGATTGGCGTGGGGCGAGACCGCAATGACCGCAGCCATGTGGTGGGGCACGTGCTCGGGAAATTCCCCGCGGAAGTGCGCGCGCTGATGACGGACAGGATAGTCCCCGCGGCGGTCAAGGCAGTATGGCAGGCGCTGTCGGAAGGCCCGGAGGCGGCCATGAACGCATGGAACGGACGCGACCTCGCATCCGAATGACAGCCCCGAAATTGGCGACAACCCGCCGAATCTGCTATAATACCGCGCAATGAAATTCATCGTCGTCGATGTTGGAAACACGAGTACGGCCGTGGGACTCTGGTCCGGCGGCCGTGTGGCGTATGTATCCCATGTCGATGGGGACGCGGATGTGGCGATGGCGGCTGCCGGGCGGCTGATCGGGCATGGCGCCGATGGCGTGGCCTACCTGAGCGTCGTGCCATCTGCCGATGACGGATGGAGGACCTTCGCGGCGCGGAGCCGGCTGCCGTTCCACCAGGTGTCGAGCGAAGACTTCGCGGACGGCGCACTTGGCGTAAAGCTGGATTACCGCAGGCCTGAAACCATCGGCGCGGACAGGCTGGCCGATGCGGTGTCCGCGGTGGACAGGTACGGCGCACCGGTCATCGTGTGCGATTTCGGCACGGCGTTCACGGCGGCCGTGGTCACGGCAGACCGCAAATGGCGTGGCGGCGTGATAGCGCCGGGTTTCCCCCTTATGCGCGACTATCTGTTCGAGCGTACCGCCAAGCTGCCGAAAATGGCGTTGGGCGGCAGATGCCCGAGGATAGGCGGCAGCACGGAGGAGGCGATGAGGTTCGGCGCGATCGTAGGGTACCGCGGCATGGTGCGCGAGATCGTGGCCCAGCTCAGGCGCAACTTCAGTGACGATTTCCGTCTCGTGGCCACGGGCGGGTTCGCTCGGTGGGCCTTGCGCGGGATCGGCATGGATTTCACGGTTGACGCGACGCTCACGCTGCACGGCGCAGGCGTGATCGCCTCTAAGGCCGTCGGACGAAATGGAGGTCTACGATGAGGCTATTTGGCCGTTTGCTTGCGGCGGCGGCGTTTTCGCTGTCGGCCCTGGTGTCTGGATGCGGGCTGTTCTGGGACGATCCGTACGTGGCGGTGACGGTGACGCCGCTCAATTGGGTGGAGATACACTACTACAATGCGACACGCGAGCCGATACGCCGCGTCAACGTGCGGATAACGGGATCGGGGCGCGTGGAGGTGAAGACAGGCACCGCAAGGCGGGTCTCGGACAGTTTCGCGAAGGACATCGCGGGCGACACCGTCGCGAACTACCGCGAACGGATATACGACGTCGATGCGGATCATGTGCAGGAGGTGTTCCAGGATCTCGTCAACGCGGGGCTGTTCGACAAGGACAAGATGTTCACCAAGACGAAGCGCCCGTCGAACGGACGCTATGTGGCGATAAGGGCCGCAATAGACAACAAGACGTATTCAGACCCGAAGAACCTGTTCGAGGAGGATCCCGACCTCGCGGAGAGGATATACAACGTGGTGCTGGAGTTCAACAGGCCGGTTCTCGGAAGGAAGAGGAAATGAAGGAGTCGCATCTGAAGGAAAGGGCAGTACTGAAGGACGTGCGCCGCATCGTCGTGAAGGTGGGGACGCACGCGCTGGCGAAGAGGACGGGAAGGCCGGACTACGCCGCCCTGAGGCGCGTCGTCTCAGGCATATGCGCGTTGAAGGACCTCGGGCACGAGGTGGTGTTCGTCTCGTCTGGCGCGGTTGCGGCCGGCGTGGAGGCCCTCGGCCTCAAGGGGCGCCCCACCGACATCAACGACGTGCAGATGTGCGCGGCGGTCGGCCAGGCCAGATACATAACCGAGTACGAGGAGCTGTTCGGCGAGAGGGGGGTGCAGATCGGCCAGGTGCTCCTCACCCATGCCGATTTCGACGACCGCCGCAGGGCGGCGAACGTGCGCAGGGTGCTTGACCATCTCGTCAAGAAGGGCATCGTGCCCGTCATCAACGAGAACGACGTGGTGGTGGACGAGGAGCTCAAGGGCATGACCTTCAGCGACAACGACCAGCTTTCGGCATTCATAGCGAGGCTGGTGTGCGCGGACGCACTCGTGCTGCTGACGACGGTCGACGGGCTCCTTGACGACCAGGGACGCCGCGTGTCGGAGATATATTCGTTCCGGGATGCGCTGAGGCTCGTGAAGGCCGGGGAGAAGGGATCCCTTTCCAAGGGGGGGATGGACTCGAAGCTGAAGGCCGTGAAGATCGCGTCTGAGGCCGGGGCCAACGTGGTCATCGCCAACGGGCGCAAGGGCGGGATACTCGAGGCCATCGTCTCCGGTAGGGACGTAGGGACCTTCGTCCTCGGCAAGGCCCTCTGAGGGACGCATTTTTGCCATTGTGATATAATACGGGGGCAAGGAGTACAGAGATGATTGACATCAAGAAGGTCAGGGAAGATTTCGAGGCAACGGCGGCACAGCTGGCGCGTCGCGGGGTCGAGAGGGAAAGGGTAGAGAAGGCCAGGGATCTGGACGCCAGGCGCCGTGCGCTCATCGCCGAGACCGAGTCGCTGAAGGCGGAGCGCAACGCGACCTCCAGGAAGATCGGCGAGATAGCGAAGAGCGGCGGCGACATTGCGGCCGCGAAGGACGCGACACGCAAGATCGGAGACCGCATCACGGAGATTGACCGCGAGCTTTCGGGCGTCGAGAGGGAACTCAGGGATACGCTCCTGTCGATTCCCAACCTGCCCGCGCCGGAGATACCGACGGGCCCCGATTCGTCCGCAAACGTGGTTGTGCGCACAGTCGGAGAATGGAGGGATCCCGCGTTCGCGATCCCCGACCACATGGCGATCGGCGACAGGCTCGGGATATTCGATTTCCCGCGTGGCGTGAAGCTCACCGGCACGGGCTTCCCGATCATCCTTGGGCAGGGGGCGAAGCTTCAGCGTGCGCTTATCCAGTACATGCTTGACCTGCATTGCAACGAGCAGGGATACACGGAAATGCTGCCGCCGTTCGTCGTGAATTCCGATTCGATGACCGGCACCGGCCAGCTGCCCAAGTTCGCGGAGGACCTGTACCATTGCCAGATAGACGACTTCTGGCTGATCCCCACGGCGGAGGTCCCCGTCACGAACTACTATCGCGACGACATATTCGACGGCGTGAAGCTTCCCGCCATAACGAAGGACAGGCCGGTGAAGCTCACCGCCTACACGCCCTGCTTCCGCCGCGAGGCCGGGTCCGCCGGGAAGATGACGCGCGGCCTTCTCCGCGTCCACCAGTTCGACAAGGTGGAGATGGTCAACTTCGTGCATCCGGAGACCTCGTTCCAGCAGCTTGAGGTCCTCGTCAAGGAGGCCGAGGCGGTGCTTACGGGACTGGGGCTCTGCTTCAGGGTGCTGGAGCTCAGCTCCGGAGACATGGGCTTCTCGGCGGCGAAGTGCTACGACCTCGAGCTCTGGGCCCCCGGCGAACGCCAATGGCTGGAGGTAAGCTCCTGCTCCTGCTTCACGGACTATCAGGCCCGCCGCCTGAACTGCAGGTTCAGGGATTCCGACGGGAAGACGAAGCTCGTGCACACGCTGAACGGTTCGGGCGTAGCCCTGCCGCGCCTCATGGTCGCCCTGCTGGAGCAGCACTTGAATGAGGACGGCTCCGTGACGATCCCCGAAGTCCTGCGCCCATACATGGGCGGCAAGGAGAAGCTTGAGCCGGTGAAGTGACATGGACGAGAATCTGATTGCCGAGTGCGAGTCGTACTCGAGGGAATACATGGATTACCTTTCCGTCGCAAAGACGGAGCGCCGCGCCTACGCGCAGGCGGTGGCGCTGCTTGAACGCGCGGGATACCGGGAAATGTCGTCCCTTGAGCGGCTTCAGCCCGGCGACAAGGTCTATCGCGGCTACCACGGCAAGACGGTCATGGCGGCGCTGATCGGCAAGAGGCCTGTGGCTGGCGGGATCAGGGTCGTCGGCGGCCATACGGATGCGCCTCGCCTGGACCTCAAGCCGAGGCCGATCTACGAGAAGGACGGCGTCGTATATTTTGACACCCACATCTACGGCGGCATAAAGAAGTACCAGTGGCTCGTGCATCCGCTTGCCGTCTACGGGACGATCGTGAAGAAATCAGGGGAGAAGGTCGATGTCGCCATCGGCGACAGTCCGGACGATCCCGTGTTCATGATTTCGGACCTTCTGCCGCATCTGGCGCACGACCTGGAGAAGAAGACGCTGAAGGAGTTCTTCCCGGCGGAGGACCTCGACGTCATAGCGTCCGTGGGCGAGAAGGACGAGCTGCTAAAGATCGTCAAGGAGCAGTTCGGCGTAGAGGAGGAAGATTTCCTCTCCGCCGAGCTCGAGGTCGTGCCGGCGGGGATGCCCCGCGAAGTCGGGCTGGACCGCTCCCTGATCGCCGCATACGGGCATGACGACCGCGTGTGCGCCTATGCGGGGCTGTCCGCGCTGCTGAAGCTCGACGGGGTTCCCGAGGTCACCGCGTCCATAGTCATGTGCGACAAGGAGGAGATCGGCTCGATGGGGGCCACGGGGATGCAGTCGAGCTTCTTCGAGAACACCGTCGCGGAGATGCTTGCGCGGCAGGGCGCGGCGGGGGACATAGACGTGCGGCGCTGCCTCGAGAGTTCCACGATGCTCTCGGCGGACGTCACTGCGGCCGCCGACCCGCATTTCGGCGACGTGAATTCCACGGGCAACGAGGCGAAGCTGAAGGGCGGTCCGGCGCTTTCCAAGTATACGGGCGGCACGACGAAGGGCGGCGCATCCGACGCGCGCGCGGAGTTCGTGGCGTATGTCAGGAAATTCCTTGATGGGGATGGCGTGACGTGGCAGATGGCCGAGCTCGGCAAGATGGAGAAGGGCGGCGGCGGCACGATCTC
>CAVFWS010000013.1:20350-24591 GCA_963626295.1 Clostridium sp. CAG:138 | reverse complement strand
TAACAATCGTCTTATTGAAACCATGATATCTTCTCAAAACAAGTCAGAGATCGGATATGATTGCCGCAACATATTCTTATCCAAGTAAGGAATGTGTGATTGGAAAACTGTTGAAGACATGATTGGGCGAAGTGTTTGTTGCCGGCTCATCGCACACCACGCTTGTTCAAGAAAATCCTCATATGAAAGACCTGCATAAGCCGAATTAATGTCGCGACAGACCTCATAACGAGATTTATCTCCTCCGTCTTCATCGGGCATCATAAAAACAAAATTCCAGAAATCAACACGACACGGACAAAGGTCATCGAACTTATCCGTTTCAATCCTGCACAACAAATGGTTTTCATCGAAGAGTTTATACGCTCCATTGTTTAACGCCCCAAGGACTCCTTTGCGCGTATTTAAATACCCAACAAAGTCTTGCTCGTCATCAAATGCCAAGGACGTGGCAGCATGACTCGCGTCTTTTTCAATGCAAAACACCAACCCCTTAAAAGATGTCTGATTAATCGAATTGTAGAGGTTCAATAAGCGGTCATATGTCTCTCTGTGGTTCTGAGGCGACAACGAAAAATCAGGATAATATGTTCCGTTTTTATTGAGTTGATCGATAACAGCTTTATGTTGAATTGTCCAGTACGTCATAAGATTACTCCTTATTTGTTTTCTAAAATTCTCGACGCCAGGCCGTCCGCCGCGATAAGTACGGCAAGAAGCGGGCACTTTTCACCGGCGGCTGTAAAGCATCCGGACGCCTCGTTGGACGAGGGCATGTCAAAAGCGTGCATGTGCCAGCGGATCGCGAGAATCTCGTCATCGGTGAGTTCGAGTCCCCAGCGGAGGAGCCGGATCACGGACTTCTCGCCGTTACCGAGAGGCATCGCGGAGTAGTCCACGCCGTAGGTCGTGTACTTCTCCCACTTGCCATCCTTGTCCTTGCGAAACTTCTCGACTTCCTTGTAGACCTCGGCCTTGCACACATCGTGAAGGAGCGCGGCTATCGTGATGCTCGCGGACGTGAGTTTGTCCGCCATCTCGGGACGGAACTTGAGCTGGCTCTCGCGGATCACCATCGCCTCATCGTAGACGTTGAGCGAATGGTGCAGAAGCCCTCCCGGCACGGAACCGTGGAAGCGTGTCGAGGCGGGAGCCGTGAAAAAGCCAAGCTCCTCCAGCCCCGCAATCACCCGATCCACGCCAGCGCGTCCGGTCTTCTTCAACTCTTCTACAAATCTTTCTTTCTCGGTCATGTTCAAACTCCTGCACAGTAAAAAATCAATGCACGGCCTCGCACCATCCTCGCGAGGCCCTGGTAAGCCCGAGAAAAGACCGGCTTGAGGGTACAATTCCCCTTACGGGGGGAACGGGGTATATTATATCATTTTTCATGAGTCAAAAACAACCCCGAAGCGGTCAATTGCGCACATTTTGAGCTATTATCACCACTTGACATTTTTTACTCCGGATCGGGCTCGTAGGTGTACTCACCGGGCGTCGGAATGCGTTGCACCAACTCAATGAAAAGCGCGCCACACGCGAGCGTATCATCGAGTGCGTCGTGCGAATTCTTGCCGTCAAGCTTCAGCGCGGAGATCAACATCGCGAGACTGTAGCACGGCATTCCCGGAAGAAGCCGCTTCGCCAGCCGCAGCGTATCGCAGAACGCGAACGATTCAAGATCAACCTCTCGCCCGAACTTCTCGCACTCATTGCGCAGCATCCGAAAGTCAAACGGTACATTGTGCCCTACGATGAGCGCATCGCGTCCGACGAAGTCAAAGAACCGTGCCAACGCCTCGCACGGCGCGATGCCGTGCGCTTCGAGAAACTGCCGCGAGAGTCCATGCACCTCCTCGGCTTCGGGCGACACATCGCACGTCGGCGCGAGATAAAGGTTGAGCGTCCGCGTCTGCCGTCCATCCACGTACTCGACCGCCGCAATCTGGACGATCTCGTCCTCGTTCGACATGCCTGTCGTCTCCGTGTCAAAGACGACCACGCGCTCATGTTCCGAATAATCGCGGCACCGCGTTAGTAGCTCATCGTCTATGCCCCAATTCATAGTTGTTCCTCTGATAGAATTGGATCGGGGCAAAAATCTCGCCGCCCGCAATCCCTACAAAAATCACCGCGCCAGACGGAATCGAACTGTTCTTCGAGGGACGCGATCATCGCCGGATCATCTGTACAGACACCGTTCTCGAAGTTGCGCTTGCGGAGCGATTTCGCGCCCATGCCCGCGCCTGTCAGATTCGCGCTGCCAAAGTAGGCCAAGCGTCCGTCAATGATGATACATTTGAAATGCACTCTCGGACACAGCACGCGCTCCATGCGCGTGAAGAGGCGCGGATAGCGGTCGAAGTCCTCGCGGAAATTCGGCCCCGGCTCCTTGGCATGGATAAGGCGAATCTCCACATTCCGCCCGATCAGCTGCGCCAGTACCTTGAGGAACGGATCCATATCGCGCCCGCCCGTTTCGACATACATGTCCTTGATGTCCGCCGTCGCAATCCACAGCCGCTGCCGCGCCTTCGGAACCGCATCGCGAATGACGCGTTCGTAGATTTCACGATTTGAAATGAACTCTGTCATGGCTCACAGCGTCTTGGGATCGATCACCACTTCAACGGAACCCGTCGCGCCGCAGGCGATCTCGTAGGGATTGTACACAAAGTGAAGTCCGTCCTTCGCGTAGTAGAAGTTCTCGATGACTTCCACCTCGCCCTGAAGATTCACCTTGCCCTCAATCTTCTTGACCGCGCCGTCGTAGAGTTTCTGCTTGAGCACCGGCCATTTGCTTTTAGGCACAAAATCTACAACTCCGAGAACACGCCCCGACTTGCGATCTATCGAGCCCACGAACACCTGGCTGTGATTCCCGTTGCCGCCGTGATAGTCCATCATGTCAGCGCGAAAACTCACATAACGCTCATCGATATACAGCACCTGGAACTCGCGCCGAATCAAATGCGTGGTCTCGCTGGGAACAAGATCCGGCCCATCAGGAAACAGCTCCCGCTCCTCCTCTGTCGGTTTTTGAGTCGCCGCCTCGCGGAGCGAATCGACATACTCCTTCAGCGTGATCGTTGCCGCGTCGTCAAACTCGCGCCCGTTGTATTCTACGCGAGCCGATTGACAGCCCGCCAGAGCTGCAACCACAAACAAAATCAACATGTGCTTACGCATGATCGTCATCCTTTGTGCATATTATATCAGAGACCCCTTGCGGTCATGGCCATATCGAGCCGAACAATCTTTTCTCGCTCCCGGTCGGTTGACATGTCGCGCCACGTCGTTCCAGCTTAGTCCGAGCTTATTGTGATGATTTGGATCAACACCAAGATCTATCAGCATCTTTGCCGTTTTCGGACAGGCGAAACCACCCGCAGCTTGTTGGTCATCACGGTAGGTGAGATACCACAGCAGATTATTCCCGTTCACGTCCTGGAAGTCACACCCTATGCAACGAAGTCCTTTTTGCAGTTCTTTGGCTATACGTTCGTCTCGGCACTGTGTCAGCACCAGGAAAAGCCACCGACCGCCATCGGGGATTAATTCGTCTTGTGAAACATCGATGCCGCGTATAGCTTGTGACGTTGAGTAATATGCATCTTTCCAACCTTGACTGCGATTTTGAACCCGCCAACACCGCATTGCAACTGCATCGGCGAAGGCGCACTGGACGATGGGATTTGCCATCACTTCGCCCTTGAGTACCTCGTCGACATGCCACCAGATGTGCGAGTATCGCACGGCATCCCAGACGGCGACCTTCATCTCGTGCGGCACGCTGGATGTCATCACCTTGGCGAAGACGATCAACGCCGACTCCTCCGGCATCTGCTTGAACGCCAACCGCACTCGCCGCGCCATTTCCTCCGGCGGTACCGTCGGTGAAATCTCGAAGTCCGTCTCGGGACGTTGCAGTTGAAATCGCTGTGTAAGTTTCAGTTCCATTATTTAACCTCCAAAGCCGATCCGACCGGCTTTCTTCGTGTCTTTCTTAACCTCGCTCTCCTTCGACAGCGCGGCAATGCGCTGGGAGTTGGTGATCGTGCCACCGAGGTAGTACATCGACTGGCGCACCGTGCGGAAGTCTCCCGGCGCAAGATTCCGAACGTCCTTCAGTTCTGACGCTTCCTCTTCGGTGAGTTTGGTCTTGAACATCCGCTCGAAGAAAAGACGCTTGCCCGCATCGTCGAGGTAATCGAACTGGAGCTTGAACGTGAAACGCCGCA
>CAVFWS010000013.1:16468-20333 GCA_963626295.1 Clostridium sp. CAG:138 | reverse complement strand
GTTGTCCATGAAGTTCGTCGCCCCGACCATCACGCCCTTGAAGTTCTCCATCTGATGGAGAAGTTCGTTGACCTGCGTCACTTCCCAGCTGCGATTCGCGCCCGAACGATCCTGCACGAGTCCGTCGATCTCGTCGAGGAAAAGGATCGCGCCGGAATCCGCCGCCTCGCGAAAGGCCGCCTTGATGTTGTGCTCCGTTCCGCCGACCCACATCGAGAGGAGATCGCTCCCCATCTTGACGAGCACCTTCCTGTTCAGCGTCTTTGCGAGGTACTTGACGAACTCCGTCTTTCCCGTGCCGGGTGGCCCCCAGAGGAGGAGGTTCATGCGCGGACGGTCTTCGGTCTCGACCTTGGACTCGAGTTCGCCGTAGTAGTTGCGGACAGCCTCCGTGATGCATGAGAGATCAACATCACCAGAAAGGTTGAGGCCTTCGAGCGAATAGTCCTTTGCCGGTGACATCACGCCGTCATTCGCCGTCGAAGTTCCCATCAGCTCGCAATGGGGCTCCATAAGCCGACGGATGAGATCCGGCACCTCGGACTTCTTCGGCGCGAGTTCCTTCAGGTTCTTGAGTACCATCGAAATGCCGCCCGCACTCGTCTCGTATCGCGAGGCGAGTCCGTCGATCTCCGAGTCATCGATGAGACGGCCGAGGCGTAGCTTGCGGACATTGTTGCGCCAAATCGAGACGCGCATCTCGTGCGATGGCTTCCCAAAACAGATAGAATAGTCGAAGCGACGACGGACGGAATCTGCCATAGAGGCGGCGGGGGCGTTGGAAATCCAGAATGTCGGCTGGCGAATGTTGTCCAGCATGCTGTTGACCTGTCCCTTTTCCGATTCGCGGCGTCCGCCGTGAGATCCGCCAAAGAGACCGAACAGTCCGCCTCCGCCGAAGCTCGTCTCAAGGATTTCATCAGCCTCGTCCACCATCATTATTCCTGCTCCTTCGGGCATCTGCTCGTTGCAGACCTGAACTCCGACAAGTCGCGATCCAAGCGATGTGTTCTGCCCGTTCTCATCGCCGTGCATCACCTCATAAATCCTCCTACCAAGCTCCTTTGCAAGGGTCTCGGCGAAGCTCGTCTTTCCCGATCCGGGCTCTCCGTAGAGAAGGACGTTAACACCTCCGTGCTTTGACGAAACGAGCCGACGGATGAGTTCCCCATGCCGCTGCAGCGACTTGCCGTAAAAACCCCACGGGAGGACATCATTCATCTTGCGCTCGCGGAAGAACCGGCCCTGCAATGGCTTGTTGTCCTCTCCGGCGAGATACTCCTGGATGTCACTCTTGATATCGAGATCGCTGTCGATGAATTCGTATTTCCTCAAACGCGCATCAGCCGCACAGGCACTCTTCACCTCTGCAACAGACCGGTCAAGCGCCATCGCATAGAAGTTCATGCGTTGATTCCAGTTCGTACCGTTCCGACGCCCCGCAAACGGATCGCTGTTGAAGGCGGTCGTTCCGCGAATGTATGCGAATTTGAGGATTTCCTGCTCAAGATCAGTGAACTTGAAGAACCTGCCCGTCTCCTCAAACCGGAGTCGAAGGACATCTTGTCGAGCCCGCTTTTCACTGGCCCCGAGATACCGCTCGACAAGCGCCGCCAGCATCGCACGACACCGCGCATTCATCGACTTTTCGTTCCATATCGACTGGAGCGAATCGGTCGCATCGCAATTGTTAAAACAAAAGGTCGGACCATCTCCTTCGACATTCGCTCCTTGCCTGCCATAATTCCGCCCGTTTCCCGGACCGTGTTCGCGGCTGTCACGACACACTCCCTTTCTCACAAGCTCGTCGCGCCCGAAGACGCGGATGATTTCATTCTCCATCCCCGCGTTGCCGTAGATCGCGACAATGGGGTCAAAATAGTCATCGTCATCGACGCATCCCTTGTAGTACTTCAGCGTGTTACCGAAATACCGCGCCATCTCCGCAAGCGCATACGCATTCTTATACCCACCGTTGAACTTGGCCATGTTTTCGCTGTTCCTTTCTTTGACTTTCGACGCTTTTGTCATGGCAAATACCGTGCCAAGGCAAAATTAGCTCGTTTTAGACCTTTCATCGTTTAACTTTTCACCGGCTGCTCATATTCTGATCACCCGTCACACATCAATCCCCTTGGATGCTAACGGTTAGGATTTGACCGCACTGATTAAAAATATGATATAATATGCGGCAAAGAAAGGAATAAGAGTTGATGGAGAAGAACTTGATCCTTACGGGATGGGGTTATCCGGAATATGTCGCCTCCGCCGCGATTGCGCTCAAGGCAATGGGCGGATGCGCCGACGTGCGCGGCGTGAGCCGTCGCCGGCTCCCGGAGCTGCTGGACGAGATCGGCGGCAAGTGGCCCAACGTGTACTTGCTCGGCGTGTCGTTGAGCGGAGACGTACCCGCCCTCGCCGCCGCACTCAAGAAACTCAAGGCCAGGAACGTCAAGGTTATGTGGATCAGCGCGTTCGGGATGCCGGACGAGTTCCGCGAAGAGCTCGCGGGGCTCCTGATCAAGCGCGTCTACGACGGAACTCTCCTCGAAGCGGTCGGACAGACCTTCAAGGAGGACGTCGAGGCCCTCATGCCCTACGCCAGAGATCTGAAGCGCGTCTCGTCCGAGGTCAAGGCTTATCTCACGCTCATCGAGGCCGCACAGTTCGCCTACCGCAACTATCAGGACGAAACGCTCTACGCGACCGCCGCTCGCTACCTCTCGGCCAACATGAGCTCCGCTGCGTGGTCGCCCGAGGTGCGCAGCGCAGTCGACCACTACGAGCGCTACGGCAACCGGGAGCTGATCGGCAAGAGTCTTCAGATGACCTCGCTTCAGGAGCGCATCAACCGCGTCGCAGTACACGCCGACGCCCGTGTGCTGATTCTCGGCGAGAGCGGCACGGGCAAGGAGACGGTCGCCCAGCAGATCCACACGAAGAGTCCCCGCGCCAAGGAGCCGTTCATTTGCTTCAACTGCGCCAGCGTCACCAAGGATCTGCTGGAGAGTCGCTTCTTCGGACACGAGAAAGGATCCTTCACCGGAGCCGACAAGCAGTATCGCGGACTCTTCGAGCAGGCGGACGGCGGGACGCTCTTCCTGGACGAGATCGGCGAGATGTCGATGGAAACACAGGCGCTACTTCTCCGTGCGCTTGAAGGCGGACGCTTCATGCGCATCGGCGGCAGCGAAGAGATCAAGGTGAACGTGCGGCTCATCACGGCCACCAACCGCAATCTGCCGGAGCGCGTCCGCGAGGGCAAGTTCCGCGAAGACCTCTACATGCGGCTCAACGTCGTCCAGCTCCGCATTCCGTCCCTGCGCGAACACAAGGACGACATTCCGCTCATCGCAAACGCATGGTGGCGCAAGCACCACAACAATCGCACCTTGAGCGAAGAGCAGATCGCCGCGCTTGCGGACTACGACTATCCGGGCAACGTTCGCGAACTCATCAACCTCCTCGACCGCGCCACCGCGCTCGAAGAGTACGACTTCACTGCGCTCGTCAAGGAACACAAGGAGATGAACGCCGGTCTCACAGACCGCGTCCTCACCGATTCGGGCGTAATTCCCGACCAGCTCGAAGGCGCGATCAAACTCCACGTCCGCCGCATCTTCGACAAGTACGGACAGAACCTCACCCGCGCCGCCCAGGCCCTCGATGTCAGCCGCAATACCGTAAGGAAATATTTGTAATTTTGTCAGAACACATCTTCTCGATCTCCTAACTTGGTGTAAGGGCGAGATGGGCTTGCCCGAAACATCGAACAAGAAAGTCGAAAGAGGTGTGCCATGACGAACAACTTCAAGAAACTCGCGGTTGCCGGACTCGCCTGCGTGGCGCTTGTCGGCACCACCTT
>CAVFWS010000013.1:0-16161 GCA_963626295.1 Clostridium sp. CAG:138 | reverse complement strand
TTGGCGCGGTAGTCGGACGGCGTCTTCGCAATCGGCATACGCACGTTGCCGTATTCGAGCTTCCAGTGTGTGCGTCCGCTGACGAGCTTGAAGCCGAGCCGTTCGATGGCCTTGGGGTCGGTGTAGTAGCCGCAGTCCTTCATCGCCTGCTTCAGCTCCGCACGCCGCCGTTCGAGTTCGCCCGTCGGCCTGTTCGTCGCCAGCACCGCATCGAGAATCGCCGCACGGCGCTCCCGTGTGCTTTGCCGCGCTGCGTCGCGGGCTTCGGACAGCGCGGACAGCACCATCTCGCGCACCTCGCCGGGGAAGGTTTCGGCAAACGCCGCAGGAGGCGCGACAATGCCCCGTGTCGGCTTTTCTGCTGTCGGAGCGACCGACGGCTCGGCCTTCGCGTCCGCCGCGTCTGGAGCCGCCAGCGCGGCCTTTCTGGCCTCGCCCTGCAAACGCCCGCATTCGCCATTGAGCCGCTCAACTTCCTTCTTTGCCGCCGCCAGCGCATCCGCCAGCCTCGCCCGTTCGCGCTCCGATTCTGCGCATTTCGCCTCCGCCTCCGAACGCGCCGCCTCGGAATCGCGCAGTTGGGCGCGTAGAGCCGCCACGTCGCGCTTGAGGGCTTCCGCTTGGGCGTCCGCCCCACCCACCGCCGGAGCGCACGAGGGGGCGTTCTGCGCGGCCTTTGCGCCAGCCGCCGGACGCGAGAAGTAGGCGAGGACTTCCTCGCCCCCATCGTGCGACTTCGCCTTGGGCGGCACGGGCTTCACCTCGTCCGTCTTGGGCGCGGTCTTGAACATCGCCTTGGAGAGTTGCGAAAGATCGGTCAGCGTCCGGCTCATGGCTGCTCCAGTTTGATGGTGATGTTGAGCTTCTCGGCCTCGCGGGCGATCATGCGGACGAGGGACGCCATCTCGCGATCCGTGAGATTCCCGGCCGCGAGATCGTCGCGGCAATCGGCCATGAACTCGTTGATCTCCTCTTCGAGTTCATGCGGTTCGACCGAGCCGTGCTCGCATTCGACGAACATGGCCTTCAGATCGGCGACGATTCTCTTTTTCAGCTCTTCCATAGCGTGTGCTTTCTCTTCAAGTGCGTATTATACCATTATGGGCGTTTTGACGATGCGGATTCGACCGGCCAGAGAAGGTACGAGACCCGCGACTCGAGGTTGCTCTGCACCTCCGGCGGCAGGGCCGAATAGAAGTCGAGCGCGGTCGCCGCCTCGACTTGATCGACGGTCGCGCAGAACGCGCTCAAGGGCGCATCGGAGCCCTCGTGCGGCAGGATGAAGCCGATCATGCGCGGCGGATCGCGCTCGGCGTAGAGAACCTTGTAGAATGCATCGGGAACGCGCACCCGGCTCGCCCCGATGACCCGCACGGGTGTGTTTGTGAAGAATACCGGCCCCGTCACGACGACGAGCGATCCGTTCCTGACCGCCAGCATGCGGACACATTCCTCGAGACGCTTCCACACGCCCCGGTTGAACGCCGGAAGCTGCGGACTCATGTTCGCCATCGAGAAGGATTCCAGCATCGCGAGAGGATCGAACCTCATGTCCCCGGCGGGCGCGAGATGCCCACGGTCGTAGCCGGAGCGCGTGTAGTCACTCGGCATCGCCGATCCCGTCAGAATTGCAAGGTCGGGCAGGAACCGTCCCGACCGCGCCACGGCGGCGTTCGTCGCCTCCTCGGCGGTGAGACGGTACGAGACCCAAATCGGCTGCTCGTACTTCTCCGAGTAGCCGAGCGCGTAGCCGTGCCGCTCGACGATCTGGTCGCAGGGACCGGGCACGCCGAGATCGAGGTTGTCGAATGCCGCCAGCGCGGCGGCGAAGAATATCGCCAGCATTTTCATTCCAATTGTCCTTTCATGATTTCGCGCTCACGCCTTGATGCGGAGCGCATTCTATTCCGAAAAGTCGCGCCAGAAGGATTCGCCGCGCCGCTCGATGGCCTTCTTCGCGAGGCGGCAGGTCTTCTGCGTCTTCCGCGCCATCTCCTTGATCCGCTCCACCTCGTCAGAGAGCGTCTTCACGAACGCCGGGGCGGTCGCCATGTTGAGGCGTTCGCCCGCCGCGACGAGATTCGCGACCTCCCGCGAAACCTCGCGGAAGAGCTTCGTGCGGAAGCGGGCGGGTGCGCGGTGGAGGATGTAGTCCTTCTCGCACGCGCCCACGTAGGCCGAGAGGAATTCGCGCAGCGAGACGGCGTTCGCGAGATCCCGTTCGATCACCAAGAGCTCCGACTTCATCTGCGGCGCGACCGTCGAACTCGTCTTGAGCGCGTTCGTGAGGAACTCGCCCCACTCGAGCCAGCGGCCAATCGTGATGAACGAGGCCTTGGGGAACATGAGGAGCGCCTTGCGGTCGAGCTCCTCCATCATTGTCGAGAAATCGGTCGACTCGCGCATCGCCCGGAAGTCGCCCTCGAGGTTCGACGCGAGATGCGCCAGCGCATCCCAGCGGCGGAGCTTCGACTCGTGTTCTGCTTTGACCTTTTCGAGTTCCGCGATCCCGGCCTTGAGGGTCGTCTCGCACCGCTCCTTCACAAAGGCGTAGAACTCCTTGCTCCCGCAGGATCGAACCCGCTCCAGTCGATCCCGGCCTCCCAGTTTTCATTCGCTTCCATCGTCGTGTCCTTTCGTTTTTCGCGCCGGGGGCCTATCCCCCGATGCGGGACACATGATGCCGTAGTCATCCGATGAATAGCAAGTCCGAATAGCGACTATTTTCAAAGGGCCTTGAAGGAGGTCTTCAAGGCCTTTGCGGGGCCGCGAACGGAGGCCCTATCCCATCGTCCGACATAGTACCGTAATACTGCAAGCGATAGCCAGCGGAAAGATGATAAATCTTTCTAAAAATAATGCTGGCTATTACTTCGCCGCTACGGCATAATTGGCGTGGTGCTCACTTGCCGTCCAGCGTGGGCGAGCCGTTGGGCCACTTGAATCCGAAGTCCGACCGCTTGATCTTGCACTGCGGCTCGCCGTCCTTCCAGAAGACGATGCCCTCGATGTCGTGCGAGGAGAGGTAGTCCCGCAGACCATCGAACGTGCGCGGGCAGTCGCGGATCACCGTCGCGCCGTGGCGAACGAGGATGTCGCAGGGAAGGTTGTACGGGTTCGACTGGAAGTGCGGCCCCACCGCCTCGTAGGTGCCGCACTTGAGCTGACACCCCCCGGCGTTGAAGTACGCCGCGAGATGCCAGTTCGCCCCCGCGTCCTTCGGATCGGCGAGAAGCCAGTGCGGCCAATGCCCGGTCACTGGATCGGGATCGCAGCACGGTATCGCGCCAGCGGGCGGTGTGCGTCCGGCCTTCGCGTCGTAGCGGCGGTAGAGCGTTCCGTTCCTGACGGCGCAGCACGTGCCGTCGATCTTGACGGTCGCGATGCCTTCGCCAGCCAAGACCCACTCGAGTCCGGGCGTGACCTCGTCGAGAGCCCGCGCCTTGTGCGGCCCCTCGTACTCGCGTTTGAACAGTGTCGGTATCTTCTTCATCGCTCCACCCGCGTATTATACCATGCCGACCGCCGCATCCATCATGCGGTAGCCGACTCCTGCGAGCTTGGAGACGAGATCGTCGAAGTCGCAGTCGGGCGTGTAGGTCGCGACGAGCTTGCGGGCTTCGGCGCGGAGTTTCTTCATCGTGTCGTTCATGGTCGTGTTCCTTTCTTTTTCTTTTTCGGTCGTGCCCTCCGGCACCGCGCCGGAGGGCGTGAAGTCGTTCAGACGAAATGCTTGAGCGTGTCCGAGATGCGGATCTGATCCTCGCGCCAGCCGCGCTTGAGGAGCGCCTCGTGCGCGGTCTCGTGGCGGGCGAAGCGTCCCTCGCAGACGACGCGGTACGCCGCGCAGGACTTGCCCTTGCCCGTCTCCTCGATGAAGACGCGTCCCTCGCGCTCGTGCGGCATCTCGCAGCCGTAGGCGTAGTCGTGGATGTACTCGCGTGCGGACTTGGCCTCCGCGAGCATCCGCCCCGGATCGTGCGCATACCGCTCGAGTCCCTCGTAGCCCTGTTCGCTCATGACGCCCTCGAGGCAGTCGATCACCGCCGCGAGCGCCTTCTCCGCCATCGCCATCTTCGTGTCAATGCTCATCTCAAGTTTTCCTTTCTCGCTTGTGGCCGCCGCCGGATTTCGCCAGCGGCGGCCCGTTTCCGTTTACGCGACCAGCTCGATCTCGCTCACTTTCCAGCGGAGCTCGTCCGCGAGGTGCGCCTCGTTCGCGCCGTCGCGCACGAGGTCTTCCGGGCTGTAGCTCGGATCGCCGCAGGTCATCACGTTCGCGATGTCCGCCTCCATCGCGGCCTTCGCCTTCGCCTCGGTGCGGAAGACCCTGATCTCGTCCGACTCGTGCGTGTTCTCGTTGTACGCGAACATGAGCCAGACCTTCTTCTGCCGCCGCGTGTAGAGTGCCTTGCCGCTCTTCGCGTAGACCTCCTTGAGGTCGGTTTCCCATCCGTTCGGGAAGGTCTCGCGGTTGCCGCAGACCTTCGCCATCGCTTTCTTTACCGTCATTGTCTTTTCCTTTCTTTTTCGGTCTCGGGCCTATCCCTCGACACGGGACACATGATGCCGTAGTTCCGTGAGAATAGCAACGGGGTATTTCACTTTATTTTCATCTTTCTCCGCATCGCCGGAAAGGCCGCGCCAAGGCGCGTCAGAACGCCCCGGCGCAGCCACACCCGTTCACGCGCCCGCGCCCGCCGGAGCGGCCACAGGGGCCTTCCTGCGGCGTTCGCGCTTCGGCCTGTCGTAGAGCCAGCCGATCACCTCGTGAAGCTCGTCGCTCTCGATGAAGAACGGATGCTCCTCGAGGAACGCCTCACGCGCCCACATCGCGCTTTCGTACTTGTCGCAGTTGCGCTGCGGTGCCTTCGGCTTCGCCGCCGTGTTCTTCGCGCCCATCGTCCGCCTCCCTTCAGTTGTGAACCGCCACGAGTTCGCCCTCGTCGTCGCGTCCCCACACGAGGTCGCAGTAGTCGAGGTCTTCGCAGAAGTTGACCGAGTTCTCGTCATCCGCGACCTCGTCCTCGACACCGTCCTTCACCTCGTAGGCGAATCCCGTCGGCTTGAGGTTGAAGAGCCGCGCCTCGCCCGTGGTGAACGCGATCACGCCCGCTCGGGCGTCCACGTCGTAGGTCACCCACTTGTAGAGCTTCGCCAGCTCCTCCGCGATCTCACGGAGGGTCAGCGTCTCGTTGTCTTCAAAAGTCACCGTCTTCATCTTTCTTTTTCCTTTCTCGATTGTAGGCCGCTCGGCCTTCGGCTACCTTCAAAAGCGCTGTGCGCTTTTTCAGCGGGTATGCCAGCCCCTCGCCAGCGGCGGCCAAGTTTCAGTTTACGCGATCAGCTCCATCATCTCGACCGTCCAGTCGATGTCCTCGCCGATGTGCGCGTTGTCGTTCTCCTCGTCGCGGACGAGGTCGTCCGGGTCGAACCGCCCGGTCGCGAGCGTGTCGCGGATGTCCGCCTCCATCGCGTCCTTGGCCTTCGCCTTGTCGCGATAGATCGTCACCGTGTCCGCCTCGTGGTTGTAGGGCGTTTTGATCGTGAGGACGTACACCCACTTCTGCTTTTTCTCGTAGAGGGCCTTGCCGCTTTTCGCGTAGACCTCCTTCAAGTCCGTGTTCCAACCGAGCGGGAACGCCTCGCGCTCCTCGCTCACCTTCGTCATCGCCTCTTTTACCGTCATGGTCTTTTTCCTTTCTTTTTTCGTAATCGGCGCGGGCCTATCCCGCGCTTTTTACAGTGCGTAATATGCCGTGCTCCGCGGGTAATAGCAACGGGGTATTTTCATCTTTTTTCGCTCACGACGAGAACGCCCCGATCCGGCTCTCCACCATCTCGCGGAGTTCGCCGAGCGTGATCTCGCGGACGCCGTCCGCGCCGTCCGGCTCGTAGGCCTTGAGGACGGCCTTGTAGCCGTCCACGTCGTTGCCGACCGCCGCCCACGCCGTCCCGTCGGCGTTCGCGCCGCAGTCGACGTTGCCCCAGTCCTCGTCGCAGTCGAGGTCGAGCCACTTGAGCTCGTCCGGCCTGCCGCCAGCGAGGACGAGCCCCACCATCTTTCCCTTGCCGATGCAGGACATCTTTCACGCTCCCTTCGCCTGCGCCAGCACCCGCGCCTTGGTCTTCTCGTCGAGACCCTGCGCATCGTGGAGCCAGCAGAAATACCAGAAGTCGTAGTCGGTTCCGAAGAGCCGCGCCATCTCGCTGAAGCAGTATTCCCTTTGGACGCTCTCGCCGCAGTCGGCGATGTCGTAGAAGCATTCGCCCGCGAGCATCCGCCTCGCGATCTCGCGCCACGTCACGTCCTTGCGGAAGTCGCCGATCAGCGGCTTCTCCTCCGGGTGGATGCGGAGCAGCCATCCGCGCACCTTGCCGTCGAGTTTCGATTTCGTTTTCATTCTTGTTTTCCTTTCGTTTTTCGCGCCGGAGGCCTATCCCCCGTTGCTGGACACATGATGCCGTAGCTTTCGGATAATAGCAACCGGGTATTTTCACCTATTTTTCGCCCGCCCCGAGCCGCCGGACGAGGACGCGGCCGAACGCCATGCGCACATCGTCATCGTTCCAGTTCTGTGGATCGGCGGCGGCGGCAACGTCCTCCGCCATCTCGTCCGCACACGCCTCCGCAATTGCGCGGACGTAATCCGCCCCGATCGCTCCGCACGATTCCATCGAGACGACCGTCTCGACGATCAGCTCGCGCATCCGCTCCTCCTTGCACTCGCGGAGCGCATCCTCGCCCCGCGCCCTGATCTCCGCCAGCCGCTTGCGGTTCTTGCCGTGCTGACGCATCGCGCAGCCGTGGTTGCGACGTTCCATTCTTCTCTTCGGACTCATCTTCATTCCTTTCACTCATGCGCAGCCGCGCCGGGAAGCCCCCGACGCGGCCACGTGCGGCCTACAGGCCGATCCCCTTGAAGTTGCGGTCGCCGGCCGCGACGGCGGCGCGCTCGGCCTCCCTCGCGGCCTGGTAGTCGGCGCGTTTCCTTTCGGCGTCCGCGCAGGCCATGCAGATCGTGTCGGTGTTGTACATCGACATCGTGCGTCCTCCGGCGAGCGGCTTGCCGCAGCGGTCGCAATTGGGTTGGGTGAAAAACGGGTCGTTGCTCATTTCATTCTTCATTTCGTTTCAGTTGTAGCGTTTCATGATGGCGGCGAGGACGGCCTTGTGGTCGCCCGACCTCGGCTCGATGTCCCACCCACGGTCGTAGCGGAACGCCAGCGTCCGGCGGACCGCCGTCATCACGCCGAGCTTGCTGATCCGGCCTCCGTCGATCCCGAATTGCGACGGCTCGTCAAAGACCTTCGCCTCAAAGATGAATTTCCGACCGCCGGGGATGGTGACCGTTCCCTTAGTCCAGTTCGATGCGGGAATGACCGCCGCCACGATTCTCATCGCTTTCATTTCCTTTTCTCCTTCGTGTGCCGCCCCGGCCTCGCGGCTCGGGGCGACTTGCTTTCGTTTACCTCATGACCGCGAATCCGAATGCGCCCTGCGGCGTCCGCGCCATCACGATCCCCATTCCGAAGAGCCGCTCCGTGATCGCGGCCTCCTGCGCCTCCGTGGGCCTCGCCGTGGCGGTGACGCCGCCCTGCGGATGGATTCCCAATCCCTCCGGCTCGACGCCCCGTGCGGCGAACACGGCCCTTATGATCGGCATGATCCTCTCCGCCTCCTCGGCGGTCGGGAGCTGCGGCTTTCTCTCTTGTTGCATCTTCTTTTTTTCCTTTCTTTTCGGCGCGGGCCTACCCCGCGCTTTTTACGCCTCATAATATGCCGTAATTCCGAAACGATATCCAGCGGGTCAGCGCAGATTTATTCTTTATTATTCCGCTGGCTATTATCGTAGCCGCTACGGTATAATGGGCGTGGTGCTCACTTGCCGAGCCGCCCTCGGGGGCCGCGAATCGAGGCCCCATCCCATCGTCCGACATATTACCGTAATAGGTCAACCGATAGCCAGCGGAAATGTGAGAAATCTTCCGCGCCGAAATCGCTGAACTTCGGCGCGGATTTGAGATCCGTTTCCGGCCACTCACCAGAGGCCGAACCATCCTCGTTTCTCCGGCTCGGGCTGGAGGATGCCGAACGGGTTGTTGGGGAACTTCCAGTACCTCGCGCCCACCGCGCAGGTGATGCGGTAGTCCTCGGGGTAGCGCTTGCCGCTCCGCTCGCGCCTCGCAGCCGCCGTCATCACGTAGGTGAAGGCCGGGACGCGGTAGCGCACCGCCTCCTCGTTCATGAGCTCGGCGTGGACGGAGACGCGGATGCAGTCGTAGACCCGCGGGAATCCCTCGTAGGCGTCAAGGCGGTGAAGCTCGGTCGGCGTCACGCAGTAGAGGACGCCGTTCACGCGCCCGCCCTTGGCGCGCTCGATGTCGGCGTAGAGCCGCTCGACGAGACGCCAGCCGTGGAGCGAGGCGCGTCCCACCGCCCGCGCCTCGGGCAGGCGGCGGCGCATCCGCTCGGGGTTCATGTTCGATCCGTAGGCGAAGTAAAGGAATGTCGGTGCGTTCATTTTCGTTTCTCCTCGTTGGGGTTTCGCCGCGCCCCTCGCGGGGGCGCGGCTCGCCTTTCTCAGTCGTGCCGTCCGTCCTTCCAGGCCGCCGAGCCGGGGAGGTTCTTGCAAAGGTGGTGGCGCATCGTCTTGAAGAGGTCGCCGTTCGCGCCGAGGCGCAGGAGGAAGACCCGGAAGTCGTACTTCGCGCTCGCCTCGCTGTAGGGCCTCGGGTTCTTCGCGCTCGACGCCTTCGCGGCCTTAGCGCGGAGGCAAATCAGCATCGCGAGCTGAACCGCCGTCTTGACCTCGCCCGCGTGGGTCGTGCCGTTGAAGAACCTGAACTCGACCGTGCGCTTCGCGTCCCAGAGGTTGTTGAGGTTGAGCGCGCGGTAGCGGTGTTCGTCGTAGTGGTAGGGGTGCGTGTTCAGCCGCCCGAACCATGCCGCGTTGATCGCGTCCATCGTCGGGTTGCGCATCCGGCAGATCTTGTCGACGAAGGCGTGGTCGGTCTTGCGGGTGTAGCGGGCGATCCGCGCCGCCTCCGTTCCGGCCGCCTTGAGGATCAGCTCCTCCTGCTTGTAGAAGGTGCGCACGAGGTTCTTCAGCTCGGTCGGCTTGAAGTCCGCCGCGCCGATGTGGATGTGGAGCCCCGTGCGGCTGTTCGCCCTCGCCCCCGCGCGCCGGAGGGCGCGGACGACCTTCTGCAGGGTTTCGATGTCCGCCCACTTGAGGATCGGCGTCACCGTCTCGCTCGAGGTGCCGCAAAGGCTGCCGTCGCTCACGACCTGCCACTTGCGTCCGTCGGGTTGCGTCACCGTCCAGTTGGAAAGGTGCCGCCCCTCGTAGACCGCCGTGCCGCCGACCACCTCGGCGACCGCCTTCGCGGCCCGCTCCTGGCTGATCCCCTCGTACTCGAGCTCGCATCCGAAGGTGCGCTCCGCCATCTCTGCTTCCGTTACCGTCATTTTCTTTTCTCCTTTTTTTGTGTTTCGCTCGGGCCTATCCCGTGCTTTTTACACCGCATAATATGCCGTAATCCCGTGGTAATAGCAACGGGGTATTTTGATATATTTTCAACTATTTTTATAGTGAAATTATCAATTATCGGCTTGCTTTCGCTTGCCGTATTACGGTATCATCTCGGACGGTGGGATAGGCCTCCGATTGGCGGCCCCCGCGGCCTCCGAAAAGGCCGAACGCGACATGAGGCCGTGTTTACGGGGGTCATGTCGCGCTCGCGGATTTCGCGGCGTTCAGCCACGGCGGTTCCGCCAGCTCCCGGACGCGATCACCTTCGCGGTTTCGGGGAGCGAATTCATGATGTAGACCCATGCCTTCGCCCGCGATCCCGCCGCCGTGAAGACCTCGATTTCCTCGCGGCGGTAGAGGCGCGGGTAGCCCTCGAGCCGATCCATCGAGCGGAAACCCTCGGCGTCGACCGTGAGGAGTTCGCCCGCGATCCGCGTCTCGCCCTCGCGGACGTAGGCGGGGAAGCCGAAGCCCGTGTCGTAGATCGTTCCGCGAGTCCATGCGGGCGTCCGCCTCGCGCCCCGCGCCCAGTGCGCGTTGCCCTCGCCGGAGAGCAGCGTTCCGTAGACGAACACCTTGTGCTCCTCGGCTGGCGGCGCGAGGCGGAGCTCGCGCTCAATGCGTTCGCGTTCTGCACTCGGCAGATGCCGCAGGGTCTCTTCTGTGATTTTCATTTTCGGTTTTTCCTTTCTCGTTCTTGGCGGGAGGCACCGCGCCATGAATGGCGCGGCACACACCCGAGTTGAATTTTCAGTCGAGGCGACCCGTGCAGTCGATCCTCGTCTCGTGCATGGTCAGCTCGTCGAGTTTGATTTCGTCGTTCGCCCATTGGCGGTTCACGATCTCCTCGGCGCAGGATTCGTCGAGCGCCTTGACCTCGACCACCGTTCCCATCGAAACGTTGATCGAAACCGTGTAGCGACTCAAGTCGCTTTCGTCCTCGCTGGCGTTCGCGCCTTCGGTTTCGCGAGCGGCGTCCGCCTCCGGCTCGTCGGCTTGTTGTTGCGGCTCGGGCTCGTCGGCCTTTTCGCATCCGGCGATGGAGACCGAGACCGTCTTGCCTTGCTCGTCGTCGATCCAAATGTTCTCGCCGTCCGTGTCGTAGCTGAAGTCGCCCTTGTCGAGCGCGTCGATGATCGCGTCGTAGATTTCGCGTTTGAGGTTTGCCATTTCCTTTTTCTCCTTTTCGTTTTCGGTTTGCCCCCCGCCGCTGCTGGCGGCGAGGGGCGTTGGCCTTCAGGCGGTCGCCGCCGCAAGGCGGGCGATCTTGAGGTTGCGCATTTGGAATGCGAGGTAGCGGATTTCGACCGCCGCCGAATCCATCGCGGCAGGGTTGTTCTGCACGTCGAGGTCGAGGACGATGCGGTTGGCGAATTGAATCGCCTTGCGCTTCTTCTCCGCGATCTTGCGGTCGAGCGCCGCGAGGAGGTCTTGCCGCCGTTGTTGCCATGTCTTCATTCTTCTTTTCCTTTCTTTTTTCGCGTAATCGGCGCGGGCCTATCCCGTGCTTTTTACACCGCATAATATGCCGTAATCCCGTGGTAATAGCAACGGGGTATTTTGATATATTTTCAACTATTTTTAGTGCGAAATTATCAAATACCCGCTTGCTTTCGGTTGCGCTATTACGGTATTATCTCGGACGATGGGATAGGCCTCCGATTGGCGGCCCCCGCCGTCCGATTCAAAGAGACGGAAAAGCCCCGGCCTGACGGTAGGCCGGGGCAGGAGAGAAGAATGATTTTTTCGCCGGAGGCCTATTCCAAGTCGAGGCACGAGAGCCCGTTCAAGTGCATCTCGCGCTCGTCGTTGCGGTCAAGCTCGACCACGCACGCCCAGTCGAACTTCGCCTTGAGCTCGTCCTTCCACGATTCCATCGTGCGGACGCTCCCACGGTTGTCGACGCACACCATGTGCGTCTTCGGGTAGTCCCTTGCGTCGCGGCTCACCTCGCATTCGCTCGCGCCTTTCCAGGCCCAGCCGCTCCGCCAGAAGATCCGCTTCTCGGGGTGCGCCTCCAAGTCGGCCACCGCCTTTTCGTAACTGATGTGGTTCTGCATTTCTGTTTCTCCGTTGAATGCCCCGCCGCCGGGGCGAGCCCGGCGGTCATGGGGCGCGTTGAAGGTTATTGCTTCTCCGCCTCGCGACGAGAATTATTGGCGATGACGTCGTCGAACCACCGCCCGCCGATCTCAAAGCGCGGGAGCGTGATCGCGTCCGGCTTTTCCATGTCGTCGAGCTTCATGCACACCAAGGTGCAGTTCGTCTCGGGGTAGGCGTTCGTACCCGTGAGGCGGTAGGCCATGTTCATCAGCGATCCGCTCACGATGTAGAACCGCTCGCGCTTGAGCGGCGTGAGGGCCTTGAGCCAGTCGAGGAGCTGACCGAGGTTCTTATCGTCCGGCGAAAAGCCCTCCATCGTGAATGCCGAGTTGTTCTCAAGCTCGTCGAGGGTCGCCTTGTCGTTCACCGTTATCGTTTCCATCTTCGTTTTCCTTTCGGTTGCCCCCGCCGCCGTGGCTGGCGGCGGAGGCATCTTCGGTCAGTCGACCACAAAGTATTTCATGCAGGTCGCGAGGAGATTCGAGTAGTCCCCGCTCGTGCATTCCTGCGTGAAGGCGTCGATGAGGTCGCTCCGCCCGTTCCGGCGGAGGGCCTGCCGTGCGCGGCCCATGATCGCGAAGGCGTTACCGTCCTCGCCGACCAGCTTCAGCTTGATGTCGGTGACCGGCTCCTTCGCCGCCGCCGCTTGTTGTTGCGTCTTGTCCATTTTTCCTTTTCCTTTCTTTTTTGCCTTGTAATCCGCTCGGGCCTATCCCGTGCTTTTTACACCGCATAATATGCCGTAATCGTGCGTGAATAGCAACGGGGTATTTTTAATAATTTTCACTATTTTTCATTCGCGTTTTAGCGGTTAGCGTCCGCCGAAAAAGTGTGCATCCGCTGCATCCGGCGCTCCGGCCGACAGCGGAAACGCCCAACGAGAAACCCGCGCCCGGTCGGGGGCGCGGATTTCCGAAGGCCGCACTCGCGGCCTTGCCGTCATGCCTTTGCCGCCGCGAGCCGCGCCGCCTTGAGGTTGCGGATCTGGTAGGCGAGGCTGCGGAGCTCAATCGCCATCGTCTCGAGGAGCTGCGGGGCCTCGTCGACCCAGCGGATTTTCTGAATCTCGTGGGCGAGGTGGAAGACCCGCACCTCCTTCTTCACGAGCTCGTCCTTGATCCGCTCGTCGATCCGTTGTTGGCATTCTTGCATCTGCATTTTCTTCTCTCCTTTTTTTGGTTTCGCGCAGGCCCATCCCGCGCTTTTTTCGATGCATAATATGCCGTAATAACGTGATTATATCCAGCGGGAATGTGAAGATTTTTGATAGTTTTTTATGTTTAAGAAAGTCGCGGATTCTCGCCGGATTCGGGCGGTTTCGAGGGGGCCGAAGCGTGTGCGCCGGATGAGCGCCGAGAAGAATTTTCGAGGTGGCCTCCGGGATCGGCGCGGAGAAGCGGAGCGTCCGTTTCGGCGGCTCCGCCGGGTGCTGGCGAGGTGGCCTTGGGGTCAAGGCACCACGCCTATGATACCGTAAATCGGCAAGCGTTATCCAGCGAAATAATAATAATCTTTCGACTGGATTTCCGCTCGACTATTACGGTATCATAGCGGACGATGGGATAGGATCTCGGTGCGCGGCCCCGCCGCGAGCCCTCAAGCGTCAGCCGTCCCCGAGGCGTCCGCCTCCGCGATCCGCATCCCGACCCACGTCATCACGTTGACGCTCATCGAGTTGCCGACCGCCTTGTACCTCGGCCCGTCCGGGCAGGTCGCCGGGGACGAGATCTTCTTGAGCCACTCGCGCACCTGCTCGCGGCTCTTCGATTTCGCATTCGGCTTGCCGTTCATCACCGCCCACGCCCTGTGGATGCGGATGAAGCGGTCGACGAGTTCGTCGGTGACGTCGGCTGGCGCGAACGTCGGAACGGTCCAGTTGTCCGCGAAGCCCTGCAGCCGCTCGGCCTCGACGGGCGTGATCCGGCGGACGGCGTAGCGGTAGCCGACGAGCGGATTGTTCATCGAGTCGACCCTCGCGCCCGTGAGCGTCTGCGCGGAGCCGCCCGTGAGGCGGGCGTTGAATCCGTCCACGCCCACCGGCTCGCAGCAGAGCGGGTTGTTGTTGCTGGCGTTGCCGTTCCTCGTCGCGCCCTGCGTCGGCGCGGTCTCGGTCTCGGTGACGCGGCTCGCGGTCGCATGGTTCTCGTAGGCGATCACCTCCTCCGCCCGCGCCTCCGAGCAGGCGAAGGTGTTGAGCGTCTTCGCCGTGTCGGTCCGCTCGTAGCCCTGCGCCCCGCTGGCGTCCGAGGGATGGGCGGTCTTCGTGAAGGTCACGGCATCGGGCGGCATCCGCTCCTTGGTCGCGACCATCGAATCGGTCTGGACGTGCGTGAGCGAGTAAGCCGCCTCCCTGCCGTCCGTCTCCGCGAGCTTTCCCTCCTCGCCCGGCCTGCGGTTTCCCCGCAGGGCTACGGGAACGGCGAGGGCGATCCCGCCCTGCGCCTTGGTGGGCGAGGGATCGGTCGTGTCGAGCGCGGAGTGCGCGGCGACCTCGTGGAAGCCGCTCTTCGGATTTCGGCTCTTCATCGCGTTGCTGGCGGTCGAGTCGATCTTGTAGGCGACGGCGTCAAGGTCGCCCGCGCCGAGCGTGTGCGTGACCTCATCCTGAAAGCCGCAGCCGTTCGCGCCCGTGTGGCCCGTCCTGACCGCGACGGACTGGAGCGCGACGGACGGCTTGTTCCCGCTCTCTCCCCCGCCGCGCGCCATCGTGGGCGCGACCTCGACGGCCTCGCCGAGCGACCGGGCGTGCGCGGAGTTGGTCGGGAGGAACGAGATCGCGACCGTGGGCTCAAGGGCGGACATCTGCCGCTGCATGGTCTGCGCGACCTCGCGCTCCGCGCCAAGACCGCCCGCCGCCGACTGTCCGCCCTTGAATGCGATCACGTCCTTCACGAGGACGCCGCTCTGGTCCTGTCCGGCCTGTCCGCCGTTCGACATGATCGACGGGTACGAGCCGCCCGTCCCGTAGACGCGGTGCGTCTGCGGATGCTCGCTGCTCGGTGTCAGGCATTCGACCGTGCCGCCTGCTCGACGAGCGCGAGCCGCAGGATCTCCGGCAGCTCCTTGCCCCTTGATTCGGCGCGGCGGAGGATCCCCTCGCAGGCCTTCCGGCTCAAGTAGTACTTCGCATCCACCTCCGTCGTCGGAAGCAAGACGTCCGACAAGGAACACACGCCGCCGCCGCTGGGGGATGGCGAGCGGATAGCGTTCCACTCGGACATACTGCGTGTCCAGAGTACGCCAGCACAGATCGTACCCGCATTCGGCAAATTTCCGCAGGAGGAGCCGGAAGTCAGCTCCTCCGCTGGACGACAGCATTCCGGGTACGTTCTCATAAACGACCCAGCGGGGACGGATCTCGGCAAGCAGTCTAAAGTATTCAAGAATGAGTCCTGACGCGCCCTCGAGACCCTCGCGCTTTCCGGCGACGGAGAAGGACTGGCAGGGGAAGCCCCCGACGCAGAGGTCGATGTCGCCCGCGAAGAATCGGTCGCGTTCCGTTCCGTCTTTGTCTCGGACATAGAGTTCCTTTGTGTTTCGGTCATAGTGGATGAGTCGGCAGTCCCCGAGGTTGGGGACGGCCGGGTAGCGTGCGGCCAGCACGGCGCAGGGAAACGGCTCAATCTCGCTGAAGGCGACCGGCTCCCAGCCGAGCGGCCCCCACGCCTGCGAAGCCGCCTCGACGCCCGCGCAGAAGCTGACGTATCTGATTGGCTTTTCGGTTTCCATTTTTTGCTTTCGCTCCTCTTCGTGTGATTTCGCTGGCGCGTCAGTCGAGGTGAAGGACGCGGTCGCGGATCTCCTGCGTCCGGCCCTGGTTCCAGAACTGCGAGCCGATGTAGCCGCAGGTGCGGCGGGCGATGTTCATCTTCGACTGGTCGAGGTTGCCGCACTTGGGGCAGCGCCAGACGAGCTTGCCCTCGCGATCCTCCGCGATCTCGATCTCGCCGTCGAACCCGCACGCCTGGCAGTAGTCGCTCTTCGTGTTCAGCTCGGCGTACATGATGTTGTCGTAGATGAACCGCATGATAGCCAAGACCGCCGGGATGTTGTTCGTCATGTTCGGAACCTCCACATACGAAATCGCCCCGCCCGGCGAGAGCGTCTGGAACTTCGCCTCAAGGGCGAGCTTCTGGAATGCGTCGATCTTCTCGGTCACGTGGACGTGGTACGAATTCGTGATGTAGTTCCTGTCGGTCACGCCGAGAACGATTCCGAAGCGCCGCTGGAGGCACTTCGCGAAACGGTAGGTGGTCGATTCGAGCGGCGTCCCGTAGAGCGAGTAGTCGATCTTCTCGGCCTCCTTCCATTTCTTCGTCGCGGCATTGAGCTGGCGCATGATGGCAAGGCCCAGCTCCTCGCCCTCGGGCTCGGTGAGCTTCTTGCCCGTGAGCGCGTAGACACACTCCCACAAAACCGCGTAGCCGAGCGAGATCGTCGAGTAGCCGTTGTGCAACAGGCGGTCGATCCGCTCGCCCTTGGCAAGCCGCGCCAACGCCCCGTGCTGCCACAGGATCGGCGC
>CAVFWS010000012.1:0-25573 GCA_963626295.1 Clostridium sp. CAG:138 | reverse complement strand
GGGCGGACGCGATCTATCTGCTCAAAGGTTGGGAGAGGTCGGCGGGCGCAAGGGCCGAGCTCCTGGCGTTCCTCGCGTACCACAACGGCAACGGGAAGGTCCTTCTGGAGGGCGGGGAATGATTGCCGCAGCGGAGATTGACAGACGGATGTGACAGTGGAGAGAGACACCATGGGAGACGATTGCGGAATGTCGAGGCGTTCGTGCCACCTTTGCCCGCTGAACGGCAAGGGTGACGAACGCTGTCTGCGCTGCCCGGGACCGCCGGAACTGACGCTTGTCGGCCACCGCTTCGTATCCCTTGACGAGCAGCCTGCGCCGGACGAGTTCATCGGGCGGGAGGGCGACAAGTCCGCAATGCGCACGGACGGCGGATGCGGCGGCGTCACCAGGGATCTGGAGCCGGAGGTGGAGCGGGCACTTTCGGTCGTCCTCGCGACGCTATTCGACACCATGCGCGAGGATCCCCGCGACCTTGATATCCGCGTATTCTGGCACCTCTTCTGCGGCGATTCGACCGTAGCCGTGGCGCGGCGGCTCGGCGTCTCGGACGAGTGCGTGCGCAAGCGCATCCGTAGGATGGCCGAGCGCAACCCCCTTGCAGTGCACATCGTGGAGCGCATGGCGAGGGCCAAGGGTGCAGGGCGCAGACGCGGCGAGCGCAGGGACGGGACGTTCCAGCCGGAGCTGTTCCAGTGCGGCGGATAGGGGGCATCTTGGGAAATACGGAGGAAATCAAGGCATGAAGGTGACGTTCAAGCAAGTCAAGGTTAAAGATATCATTCCATATGCGGGAAATCCGAGGATTAACGACGGCGCGGTGGAGGTGGTCTTGAACTCGATAGCCGATTTCGGCTTCCGCAAGCCGATCATAGTGGACGAGGGCATGGTGATCCTCGCAGGGCATACGAGGCTCAAGGCACTCAAGAGACTGGGGGCGGAGGATGTTGCGGTGGCGGTCGTAAAGGGGCTATCGGAAGACCAGAAGGCCGCATATCGCATAATGGACAACAGGGCCGGGGAGCTTTCGGGGTTCGACTTCGGCATGGTCGCAGGCGAAATCGAGTCTTTCGCCGGATCGGGGATCGACATGGAACGGTATGGCTTCGAGCCGCCGAAGGTAGATCCGCCTTCCGCCGCATCCGATGGCGGCGATTCAAAGGAATACGGCGAGAGTGTCCGTGATGGGGTCGTGTGCCCGCGCTGCGGAAAGGTGGTGGAGTGATGGGCAATAGGAACGGAGGCCGCAAAGGGGCGGCCTGGAGCGTCTGTGGCGACCTTGGGGGGATGCGCATCGAGGTGCGCATGGTCTCCGACCTGAAGGAGTACGGACGGAATGCCAGGCGGATAACAGATGCCGAGGTCGAATACATCGCGAAGGGCATAAGGGAGATCGGCTTCGTCTCGCCGGTGGTGATAGAGGCCGACGGCACGATAGTGTGCGGCCATGCGGCGGTACGGGCGGCGAAAAAGGCCGGAATGGATGCCGTGCCATGCGTGATAGCCGATGGGCTGACACCGGAACAGGTGAGGGCGTTCCGCCTGGCGGACAACAAGACGGCGGCGGTGGCGATATGGGATACAGACAGGCTTGTGGAGGAATTCGGGAAGATCGCTGACGAGCGGTTCGGGATGGAGGGGCTTGGATTCGCACCGGAGATGTTCGGCGAGGCGGAGACGGCGCACGATGCCGGGAATGGCGGGGACATTTGCGCAGGCGGGGAGATAGACCTCGACGGCGAAGGGTTCGGGGAGGACTCGTTCGACCACGAATGCCCCCATTGCGGATTCAGGTTCAACGGGAAGGGAGGGAAGTGATGGCTTCGTTTCCGTGGAGATGGAGGCTTTCAGACCTTCAGGCGCCGAGTAGGGGGACGGTGTTCTCGACGTTCGCGTGCGGGGGCGGGTCGTCGATGGGCTACAAGAGGGCCGGGTACGACGTTCTCGGATGCGTGGAGATAGACCCGAAGATAAACCGGATATATCGCGCCAACCTCCATCCGAGGCACAACTACCTGATGGATCTGAGGGACTTCAATGCGCTCCAGTCCGTGCCGGACGACCTGATGCGCCTCGACATACTCGACGGTTCGCCGCCATGCTCCACGTTCTCGATGGCCGGGGCGCGAGAGGAAGGATGGGGGCGCGAGAAGGTGTTCAGGGAGGGGCAGGCGAGACAGAGGCTCGACGACCTGTTCTTCACCTATCTCGACACGGTGGACAAGCTCCGTCCGAAGGTGTGCGTCGCCGAGAACGTGAAGGGGCTCATATGCGGCAACGCGAAGGGCTATGTGAGGGAAATCGCCGACAGGTTCAGGGAACTGGGGTACGAGGTCCAGCTGTTTTGTCTCAATGCGGCGAAGATGGAGGTGCCGCAGAGGCGCGAAAGGGTGTTCTTCGTGGCGAACAGGTGTGGATTTCCGAAGATAAGGCTTGATTTCGGATGCCCCCCCGTGACGTTCGCGGAGATAAGGTCCGCCGAGGGCGTGCCGGTGGCAGGGGATGTCGGCGACGTCGCGTCCACGAGGCGGCTGCTGGACAAGGCCAGGGTCGGCGACAGGACGCTTGCGGACGTGGCCAAGCGGGAACGCGGCAGGAACATCGGGTTCACTACGCCGCTCATATGGGGTTCGGACGTCCCGAACACCGTGACTGCGGGCGGTGAGATGGTCAGGATGCCGGACAGGGCATACTGCTCATTGGAGGATTACAGGGCGATGGGGACGTTCCCCGAGGATTACGACTTCGACCCCGGAAGGGGCGATGCCAAGAGGGGCAGGAGGATGTGCAAGTACATGGTGGGCATGTCCGTGCCGCCCTCGATGACCGCGCACATCGCGGACGAGATATGGCGGCAGTGGCTCGGCCCTGCGTCCGGTCGTAGGGACGGAGGGGGCGCATGAGCGGTCCGGCGCACCCCGAGCCGTCCCAGCGCGACGCGAGGCCGCTCGTCGAGGGCGGCAGGAGGCGCGTGAACGACGATGAGATGGCGCGGATGCTTGAGGCGGCGGGGGGATTCAGGTCGCGCGTCGCGAAGCAGCTCGGCCTTTCGGTGTCGGCCATATCCAAGCGGATCGCGAGGTCTGCGAGACTCCGCGAGGCGGCGAGGAACATAGAGGAGACGGTCCTGGACATCGCCGAATCCGCTCTTGTCAAGGCGGCGCAGGCGGGGGAGCCGTGGGCGGTGTGCTTCATCCTGAAGTGCAAGGGGCGCGGACGGGGATGGATAGAGAGACACGACCTGTCCGTGGAGGCCGAGGCCGTCGACAGGCCGCCGCTGGTGCTGGGGCTCATCCCGGTGACGCGCGCGGAGGCGGACGGCAACCCCGCGCCGGCCGACGCGATCGACGTGACGGGGAGTGAGGACGCAATCGAGGAGGACAGGAGATGAGGGACATCAGGGAGTACCTGAAGGAAATGGAGGTCGTGAACGTCGCCGTGGGCGACATAAGGCCATATGGACGCAATCCGAGGCGGAACGAGAAGGCCGTGCCGAAGGTCGCGGCCAGCATAAGGAGGTTCGGATTCCGCAATCCCATTCTTGTGGACGGGGACGGGGTTGTGATCGAGGGGCATACGAGGCGGCTTGCGGCCATTTCCCTCGGCATGGAGCGCGTGCCGGTCATATATGCCACCGACCTGTCGCCGGAGGAGACGGCGGCCCTGCGCATAATCGACAACAAGACCGCCGAATGTGCGGAATGGGACATGGGGATGCTGGCCGAAGAGATGGCGAAGCTCGATGGGTTCGACTTCTGCGATTTCGGGTTCGACGCGAAGACGGTGTCGGCTCTCGGCATCGAGGAGGAAGAGGAGGCGTACGACTACGCCGAGGGGGGCGATGGTCGTCCAGACGTGGACGTGCGCGTCAGGAGAGGCGAGGTATGGGCGCTTGGGGAGCATAGGCTGATGTGCGGGGACGCCACGTCCGGGGATGACATGGCGCGGCTGATGCAGGGGGAGCGGTCTGACATCCTGCTGACCGATCCGCCGTACAATGTGGCCTACGAGGGCGGCACGGACGACAGGATGCGAATCGCGAACGACGCGATGGCCCCAGAGAGGTTCGAGGCTTTCCTTTCGGCGGCGTTCCGCGTTTCGGAGGCGGCGATGAGGCCGGGGGCGGCGTTCTATGTGTTCCACGCCTCCCGCACCCAGGCGGCGTTTGAGCGGGCGCTTTCGGCGGCGGGGCTGGAAGTCCGGCAGCAGCTCATATGGGCCAAGGATTCGCTGGTGCTGGGGCGGCAGGACTACCAGTGGAACCATGAGCCGGTGTTCTACGGATGGAAAGGCGGGGCGGCACACACGTGGAATCAGGACAGGTCGCAGACTACGGTTGCGGATCTCATGCCCAACGAGCTGATGCGGAGGGCGGACGGGTGGATCGAACTGAAGATGGGGGGCAAGGTGTACCGCATCGACCCCAAGGCGAAAGTCGAGGAGGCGAGAGGCACGGTGCTACGCTTCCCGAAGCCTTCTCGGAACGATGTGCACCCGACGATGAAGCCGGTGCCGCTGGTCAGGTACCTGATGGAGAATTCGTCGTCATACGGGGACTTGGTTCTCGACCCGTTCTGCGGAAGCGGCTCCACCCTGATGGCGGCGGAGGCGGCCGGGCGGAGATGCCGGGCGATGGAGCTTGACGAGAAGTATGCCACGGTCATAGTGGAGCGGTGGGAGAAGGAAAGCGGGAAGAGGGCCGAACGGATCTGATGGATGCGCCGCCCCATTCGCGGGCGGACGCGAAATTAAACGAAAGGAATGGAGACATGATGAGGAGAACGAGCGAGTGTGTGTCCCTCGGACACCCTGACAAGGTTGCGGACTATGTGGCAAGCTACCTTCTTGACAGGTATCTGGAGCGGGATCCGGCGGCGAGGTTCGCCATGGAGTGCCAGATCAAGGATAGCCACGTGACCCTTGGCGGCGAGGTGACGTCGGCGGCGGGATTCCGCGAGGACGAGGTCGCGGACATGGTGCGTTCCGCCATTCGCGAGATAGGCTATACGGCGGCATATGCCTCCAGATGGCCGGCCGGGGCGACGCTTGACGCGGACAGGGTGGATGTCGTGGCACACATAGGGCGGCAGTCGCCCGACATCGCCAGGGGCGTGGATTCGGACGGGTGGGGCGACCAGGGGATATTCTGGGGCATGGCCTTGCGCAGTCCGGAGACGGGTGGAATGCCCCTCGACATCCATATCGCGCGCGGCCTGTGCGCGGAACTCCGTGGCATGGCCCTGGACGGGCGGCTGGATGCGGGGCTCGACATAAAGTCGCAGGTGTCCGTCGATGTGTTCGGGCGCGTGGCCAGCGTCGTGGTCGCGATCCCGCTTCTGGACGGCGCTGCCGTTGCGGAGGTGAGGCGCATCGTGGAGCGGTTCATTTCGGAGAGGGCGGATGGAACGCCTGATATCACCGTCAACGGGACGGGCGAGTACGTGCGCCATGCGTCGCAGGGGGATTGCGGCACGACGGGGAGGAAGCTTGCGGCCGACCTGTACGGCGGCAACTGCCGCATAGGCGGCGGATGCCCGTGGGGCAAGGATCCGACCAAGGCCGACGTGGCGCTTAACGCCTATGCGCGGCGCAAGGCGGTGGAATTCCTTGCTTCGCACGGGGGATTCGGCCTCGACGAGGTGCATGTGGCGATATCCTGCTGCATAGGGCGGCGGGACATACACCTGGAATACCTTGATGGCCACATGGAACGTGTCGCGGCGGAGACGGAGGCACGCCCCGTCCGCGAGGTGATCGCGGAACTGGGGCTTGACGGCCCCGTGTACGCCTCCCTCTGCAGGGATGGGCTGGTGGAGGGCGTGGACGGCCTGGCGGCGCGCAGGGGCGCGTAGGGAGGGCTGTACGGCGGCTGGGATAGAGAGCCTGCTCGTCCCCGTGCAGTACGGGCCGTGGAACGACTTTGTCTCCGGCCGGGCGCGGGAGCTGTGGCTGAAGGGCGGGCGGGGGTCGATAAAGTCGACGCTCGCCTCGTACCTCGTCGCCGCCTCGGTGATGGCGAACAGGAACATGAGCGCCATGGTGCTGCGCAAGCACGGGGAGGACCTGAAGTCGTCGGTGTATCCGCAGATCTGCAAGGCCATAGAGCGCATCGACGCGCTCGACCCGTCGCAGGGCATCCTCAAGAGGTGGCGCTTCCGCACCAGCCCAATGGACATGACGTTCGACGGGCGGAGGTCGATCATATTCCACGGCCTCGACGATCCGCGCAAGCGGAAGTCCGAGACGCCGCCCCACGGGTACTTCGGATGCCTGTGGCTGGAGGAGCTTGACGAGTTCGGCGGGATGGGGGAGCTGTCGTCGCTCCGCAAGTCCGTCCTGCGCGGCGGTCCCATAGGCCAGAGCATATACACGTTCAACCCGCCCGAATCCACGGCGGCGTGGGTCAACGCCGAGTCGCAGAAGTCGAGTCCGGGGAGGGTCGTCCACCACTCGACGTACCTCGACGTCGCCGCATACCATCCCGAATGGCTCGGCGAGACGTTCCTCCGGGACGCGGAGGAGCTGCGGAGGACGGACGAGAGGCGGTACAGGTGGGAGCTCCTCGGCGAGCCCGTCGGGGCGGGCGGGGAGATATTCACGAACGTCGGGCAGGGCGAGGTGACGGACGCGATGGTCGCCCGCTTCCGCGAGAGGGGGATGGCGAGGTGGGGGATGGACTTCGGCTTCACGAACGACCCCACGGTGCTCGTGGAGTGCGCGTACGACGCGGCGGCGAAGACGCTGTACGTGTACGGCGAGTGGCGCAAATACGGGCAGTTCACCGACCAGATATTCGAGGAGATCGAGCGGCGGGGTTTGTTGGGCGAGGTGATAGTGGCGGACTCGGCGGAGGGGCGCGTGATAGGCGAGCTCAACTACCGGGGAGCGAAGGTCAGGCCGTGCTGGAAGTCGCCGAAGGGGTGGCGGGAGGACGGCATCCGCTTCCTCCGGTCGAGGCTGCGGATCGTGATCGACTCGCGCCGCGCGCCGGGGGCGTGGGACGAGTTCCGGCTGTGGGAGTTCGGGAGGTACGGCAACGGCACCTTCCGGACGGAATACCCGGACGGCAACGACCACGCCATCGACGCGGTGCGATATGCGCTCGAGGACGCCATAAAGGCGGAGGTGATGCATCGCCACGTGGCGATGCCGACGAGCTTCGAAAGGGGGAGGCAGCATGGGAGAGGCGATTGACAGGGTTGCGCGGGGCAGGTCCGCGTGGGAGGCCGTGGTGCGGATGGTCACGCACAGGTGGCGCAAGAGCGCGCCGGGGCTGTGGACGGAGGCCATGGATCCCATCGCGAGGCTCACGGTGCAGCAGGCGCAGGCGATATTCGACCATGCGCGCAGCGGGAACTACGCGCAGATCCAGCGCATATACGCGGAGATCGAGCGGACGGACCCGACGCTGCTCGTGTGCGTGATGCGGCGGCAGGCGGCGGCGTCCGAGCTGGGCTGGAAGGTGGTGCGGGCGGACGCCCGCCGGTTCGGGGGGCGCGTGGACGGGGCGCTGGCGGACGAGCAGATGCGGTGCCTTGAAGAGGAAATCGCGCACATCGACAACCTCCCGGAGGCGGTGGAGCACCTTGCGCTCGCGGCGTTCCGGGGGTTCTCCCACGTCACGCCCATCCACGGCGCGGACGGCAGGGTGAAGACGCTCGACTGCCTCGATTCGTGGAACTTCTGCTTCGACAGGCGGGAGTGCGCGTGGCTCTGGAACCCGTCCGCGTCAAGCTTCATGATGCCGGATTCGGGGGGGCCGGGGCTTGAGCGCATTCCGGCGGAGGAGCTTGTCACGGTGGTCAACAGGATGCCTATAGACTGGCCGGCGATAAGGATATACCTCCGGCGCAGCCTCGCGGAATCGGACTGGGGTGTGTTCGTGCAGGACTTCGGGATTCCGCCCGTGATACTCACAATGCCGGAGTTCACCCGAGAGGAGGATGTGCCGCAGTTCCTCCAGGCGGCGAAGTCGGCGTTCAGCGGGAAGAACGGCGTCGTGCCGTTCGGGACGGGCGTAAACTACGCCACGGACGCGCGGGGGCAGGACCCGTTCGGCGCGTTCATCGACCACCAGGAGCGGCTTGTGGTGCTGATGGCCACAGGGGGGCTTCTGACGTCGCTCTCGGAGGCCGGAAGCGGGACGCTCGCCGGAAGTGCGCACCAGGAGACGTGGCGTTCGATAGCCAGGAGGGATTCGCGGTTCATCGCGAACGCCATACAGAGGCAGCTGTGCGCGCGTATCCTCGACAGGGAGTTCCCCGGCAGTCCGCACCTCGCCGAGTTCGCGTTCGACACGGAAATCGCCCCGACCCCGAAGGAGGTGATGGAGCTTACCGGCCTCGCGAGGGCGGGAGGGCTCAGGATGGACGCGGGGGAGATATCCGACATGACGGGGTACAAGGTGACGGACGATCCGGCGGCCGCCGCAGGGGCGGGGATGCCGCAGATCGGCATGGCGGGGAACGCCGCCGCCGCGCCGTCCCCCGACGGGACGGGCAGGGTCGTGCTAAACGCGGCTCCGCCGAGGCGGGGGATGTCCGACGCGGAGCGTCTTGCGCTTGCGCTCAGGGCCGACTTCAGGGATGTCGCCGACAGGATTAACGCCATCGTCCAGATGCCGGAGGGGGAAAGGCCGGAGGCGGCGAGGCGGCTGCTCTCCGAACTCGACTCGCTCGTGCCGGACGATCCCGTGATGGCCGAGGTGATAGCCTCGGTGATGGCCTCGGCGTTCATCAAGGGGGCGGGTGAAGGAGGGCCGGGAGCCGCCACGGTCACGCAGGAGGAGGCGGAGCGCATCTACGATGAGGTGATGGCGCAATGAGCGGACGATGCCCACAGGATGGCGGATTCATCGGCGATGCCGGGTGACGGCGATTCCGGCATTTGGAAAATGGGCGGTTGGGTTCGCGGTGTGATAGCGTAGGGGAGACTTTCAGGTGACATGAAGAGGCTAAAGCTGCCAGAGGAAGTGTCGGCGGGGGACGTCGTGGAGGTGCAGATCGCGCCGCTCGGAGCGTTCCTGCAGGAGGTGGACAATCCGTCCGCCCCCGGGAAGAGGCGCACCGTGACGCAGGTCGTGGACGAGGAGGCCGCGCGGAGGCTCGTCGCCGCGATGGACGGCGACGTGCTCGTGGATATGGACCACTCGTCCGAAGGCGGCGGCTCGTCCGAGGCGGCGGCGTGGATAAAGGCCCTGCGGCTCGATCCGGACAGGGGGCTCGTGGCCGACTTCGAGTTCACCGACAGGGGGGCGGAGGCGGTGTCCGCGCGGAGATACAGGTTCGTGTCCCCGGCGTGGACGCTCGGCGAGGACGGCAGGCCGGCGAGGCTCGTGTCCGTCGCCCTCACGAACAGGCCTAACATTCCCGTCGCGCCGGTCCTCAACATGAGGGCGGTCGCGGCGGCCGAGGCGGCGGCGGTTCCGCCGGAAAGGGAAGCAGCAGGGGATGATGGCGGCGGCGAAGCCGTGGCCGGAAAGGAATCCATGGACAAGATAAGGGAGGCGCTGGGGCTTGCGCCCGACGCGCCGGAGGGCGACGTGGTCGCCGCAGTGGAGGCGCTCAAGGCCAAGGTGGCCGAGATGCAGTCCGAGAAGGAGGAGGCCAAGGCCGCCGAGTTCGCGGAGAGGAACAAGGACGTGGTGGCCAACGCAGAGGAGCTGAAGGAGCAGTACCTCAAGGACCCGGAGGCCACGGAGAAGGTCGTGGCGAACTGCCGCCGCATGATGGAGGCCGTGGTGAAGAACCACAAGGCCGAGATCGCGCAGGCGCAGGCGTCGCGCCCGAAGGTGGTGGTGAACTCCAGACAGGCGGCGGAGCCGAGGCTGGGGAGTCCGGCGGCGGAGGGCCTCGCGAAGTGCGGAACGCCGGAGGAGCGCATGAAGTTCATCATGCAGCACCGCTCCGAGATGTGAAGGGGACTGAAACTGAAAGGGGAAAAGCAAAATGGGTACTTCACTGACGAATCCTGAGCTGGTCTTCGCGGCCGACCAGGCGATAATAGCGGCGCGCGGGGAGCTTGCAAAGGTCAAGCTCTTCTCGACAAACTTCTCGCAGGAGGCGGCGCAGCCCGGCTCCTCGATGAAGGTGCCGATCTTCCTCGCGGGGGCGGCAAAGGCCTTCGACAAGGAGACCTCCAACTACGAGGACGCGTCCGGCACGGTGGTGTGGCCGGAGATCAGGTTCGACGTCCACGTCCACTCCACGTGGAAGTTCGACGACAGGGACACGCTGCTCACGAACGTGGACCTCTGGAGGAACGCGGGCATGGCCTCCGGCGAGGCGATAGCGCAGGCGCTCCTCGAGACGGTCGTCGGTGGGCTCGGCAAGGCGACCGTGCCGACGAGCGGGTACGACCCGAACTACACGGACGCGGACCCGTCCTCGCCGACCGGCAAGACCGCGCAGGGCGTGGACATCCCGAAGTTCACGGCGGACAACGAGGTTGTGTTCAAGTCCGCGTCGGGATCGACGCTGAAGAAGCAGCTCGCGCTGCTCCGGGCCACCGCGAAGAAGGTGGGGATCAAGCCCGGACGCTCCGTGGTGTGCATATCCTCGGACTGCTTCGCGGAGATACTCGACCTGCTCGACTCCAACGTATACGGCGGCACGGAGGCCATACGCTCCGGGGTGATCCCCGGCCTGTTCGGCTGGAAGGGCATCGTCGAGGTGGACGAGTGGGCCGACGAGAGCCAGGTGGGCGCGGTCGTGCAGGAGGACTGCCTCGCCATCGCGGGGCGCAGGATCGATCCCGGCACCCCCGGCGCGTACGCAGAGGTCGGGGTCACGACCGACGAGGCGTCGGGGCTCATCCTCACGACGCGCCGCCACGGCGACCCGGCGAAGGGCGACAACTTCGGCACAGTCGAGGCGCTGTTCGGGTACAAGGTCATCCAGCCCACCAAGGTGGTGCGGCTCGTCTCCCAGGCGACCGCCTGACGCGCCCGTCCGGCGGACAGGGCTTGCGGCGAGGCCGCGGTTTTATGGTGTTTCCGGCGGCCTTCCGCTCCCTCCCCCCGCGGGGAGGGATTTTTTATCTTTTTTCGTGTGTTGCGTTGACTTCAATGGAGGTGTGCGGCATAGTGTGCAACCGTAAACGCCTCGATAGGCGAGGGGTTTGAAACGGAAGGAAACACCACATGAGAATGACCGAGGAAAGACTGGCGGACTTGACCTTCGGGGTCGAGCTCGAATACGACAGGATAAGGAGCGACAGGGCCGCGAGGGCGGTTGCCGAAGCGGTAGGCGGAACGTACATGTACAGCGGAGCGCATCTCCGCAACTGGGTGGTCACGATGCCTGACGGGCGCGAGTGGAACTGCGAATACGACGGATCGGTGGCGGGCGGCTGCGAGACGGTGAGCCCGATACTCACGATCGCGGACATGCCGATGCTGCAGGATGTTGTTCGAGCCCTGCGCAGGGCGGGGGCGAGGATTGGCGGCGGAAGCGGACTGCACGTCCACGTCGGGGCGGCGCAGATGACGCCAAGGCAGCTGCAGAACCTTGTGAAGATGTTTTACAAGCAGGAGAGGCTGATAATCAAGGGGTGCGGGACGCAGGATGCCAGGCTTCGGAGATACACGCGCCCGACTGACAGGGAGTTCGTGGACAGGATGCTCGCCCTCCGCAATCCGACGATGGCGACGCTTGCGGATGCGTACTATCACGGACAGGACAGGTACAGCCACTACAGCGGCGCACGCTACCGCACCCTCAACCTCCACAACCTGTGGAACGGGACGAAGCACACGGTGGAATTCCGCCTGTTCGAGGCGACGACCCACGCTGGCGAGGTGAGGGCGGCGGTACTCCTTGCCTTGACGATGGTGCGCCGGGCCATGGACGCAAGGTCGGCGAGCGCGATCAGGCCAAGGGAGTATTGCGAGGAGAGCGCGAAATACGACTTGAGGGTGTTTTTGCTCCGCCTTGGATGGATCGGGGAGATGTTCAAGGCGCCGCGCAGGCACATGATGTCCAGGATGCCGGGTTCGGCGGCCTGGAAGCGTGGGCGCAGGGATGCCGCCGCCACGGATATGGCGGCATAGGCGGAAGGAGGTGGAACATGGTGGATCTCAAATCGGGAATGCCGGCGGGGGGATGCGGCAGGTCGGATGTAGGAGGGTGGCTGTACTTCGCGTATGGATCGAACCTTCATCCTGAAAGGATCGGGCATCGCGTACCAAACGCCCTGCCAGTGGGCAGGGCGCGGCTTGCCGGATGGCGCCTGAGGGAGAGGATGTTTGCGGACATAGAACCGTGTGGGCATGGAATCGTGGAGGGGGCGGTGTTCATCGTGGATCGCGACGGCATACGCGCACTCGACAGGTACGAGGGCTATCCGGCCATGTACGGGCGGGTGTGCGTGAGGGTGCGCATTGACGGGAAGGGGATGGTCGATGCGTTCGCCTATGTGATGACCGAGGCCGCGCGGTCGGCGAGGGACGGGATCCCGTATTCTGACGCATACAGGGAAATATGTTCTGGAGGGGCACGGTACTGGGGGATAGCCGATTCATTTGCGCACGGAGGCGGATTCTGTCCGCGATGACGGGCTGGCAAAAGCCGATAGGACGCAATGCGCCGGACAACGCCCGTAAACGGGCGTTTTTTTTGCCTTAGGCTTGCTCGCCGTTGGTTTGGCGGCGTGAGGGCAGGGGGGATTGCAGACATGGCATGGAGAATACCGACGGTTTCAGACCTCGCTGCGAGGCTTTCGCAGGCGGAGCTCGATTCGTACAGGAAGAGCCCTGATGCGGCGGGGGGCGGCGATCCGGTGGAGGCGCTGCTTGACGGCGTGGCGGCGATGGTGCGCATGGCCTGCCGCACGAACGGGCGTGTGCGCCTTTCGCCGAGCGGGGGCGAGATCCCCGAATCCCTCATGGGGGCAGCCATGGACTGGGCGGCATTCGACGTCCTGAAGCGCCTCCCGGCCACCGTCGGGATGACGGAGGCCCGCAAGACGGCCCGCGACGAGGCCAAGGAGACGTTCAGGCGCGTGTCCGAGGGTTCGCTCCTGCCCGAGCCGTACGTGGAGGGAGGCGGGGAGGCGACCGATGCGGGCAGGCCCATGCCGGCGTTCTCGGAAGGGGGCGCGGACGTGCTTGGCGAGGCGTGGGGACGCAGGGAGTAGCGGACGATGCCCACCCCTGCCGAGACGGCGATATCCGCGCTCAAGCCGAAGGCGACCGTCAGGAAGAGCTCCGAGATAAGGGCGTACTGGTCGGAGGCCATAAGGCGGCAGTCGCTGTTTTCGGCGCAGACCACGAAAAAGGCGTACCTCGACGAGGTGCGCCGCCGTCTCGTGGAGGTGGCGAACCGCGCGGAGATCCCGCTTGTGGCGGAGAAGCGGCTGAAGGCGACGCTCGCGAAGATGGGCTATACGCCGCAGGGCGGGTTCAGGGGCGAGGCGGCGCACTGGCACGGCAAGGTGGCTCCTCCGGCGCAGCCCGGGTCGATCACCGACCTCTCGTCGTCGAGGCGCCTGCAGCTCATCATTGACGTGAACGTGCGCCAGGCGCGGAGCATGGGGCAGCTCGCGTCGTCGGACGACCCCGTGTTCCTGATGGCGAACCCCGCGTGGCGGCTCGAACGCACGGGTGCGAGGCGCGAGCCGAGGGGCGACTGGGCCGAGAGGTGGCTCGCGGCGGGGGACGAGGTCGGCTGGACCGGGGCCGTGAGGGGCGAGATGGTCGCGCTGAAGTCCTCCCCCATCTGGCGGGCGCTCGGGGACGGCGCGGGCGGATTCCGCGACACGCTCGGCTCGCCGTACCCTCCGTTCGCGTTTGGCTCGGGCCTCGGCTGGACGAACGTCGGGCGGCGCGAGGCGAGGAGGCTTGGCCTTGACGTGGAATCCGTCAAGCCGTCGGCGGACGCGGCGCGGGCATGGCTGGAACGCCCCGTCGGCGCGGAGTTCCCGACGGGGGCGCAGGCGGTATCCGCATCGGGCGCGGGTGGGGCGTCCGTCTCCTCTCCGCAGCCGCCCGCACCCCCGCCGTTCGTCCCGGACTTCGGGCGCAGGGATGCGGCCATCGCCGCCATCGGCGAGGCGGCCGCCCGCGTGGACGGATGCAGGATCGCCGCCACGGACGCGCAGACGCGCCTTGCGGCCGCCCGCGACGCGGCAAGGGAGACGCTCGCCAAATGGCCGGAAATCGATCCTGCGGCGTTCCTGGCGCGTCTGGAGGCGGCTGTCGCCGGGATGGGGGCGGTTGCGGAGGGATTCTCGGGGGATGTGGCCGCAGTGAAGGTGATGGAGGGGCGGGTGCGCTCTGTGCCCGCCCCGTCGGACATTGCGGGACAGGCGGCATACGACGCGGGATGCGCGGCGGTCGAGGGACAGGCACGTGCCATGGCGCAGGCGGCGGACAAGAAGATGCCCAAGGTGCGCGACGCGCTCGCGCTGGCCGGATCCGCGCCGAAGGAGGCGGAACGCATGGTCAGGGATTGGATCTCCGCCGAGACGGCCAAGGCCGAAGCCGATGGGCACAAGGCCATGGATGGCATGGAGGCCGTGTATGCGGAGATGCAGGGGCGCGTCAATGCGGCGCGGGCGAGGCTGAAGGAAGTTCGAAAGGGGAGGGAATAGCCGATGGCGGGCAACTCCAAGGAGGAACTCGACCTCGCGAGGGCCTACAAGGCGCTGACGGACGCACGGAGCTATGCGAGGGCGTGCATGAGGAAGGTCGCAGAGGCGGCCAAGGCGGCCGACGTGGCGGCGGCGAGGGCCGCGCTCGCGGAGCTGACCGGCAAGTGGGCCGTGCTGTTCGGGAAGCGGCGGGAGATCCTGGATGCGGCGCTGACGGCCTATGGGGCTTGGGTGGATGCCGGAGCGCCGATGCCCGCCGATTCGCTTGCGGGAGGCGTGGAGGATGCGCAGGCGAAGGGAGATGCTGCCAGTGCGGACATGAGTGTGCCGTTCCCGACGGATGCGGAGTTTGATGTGCGGAAGCTCAAGGTCGTCAATGCGTCGCCGGGCGGGACGACGGGGGCGAAGATCGTGGAATGGGGCGGACGGAAGTACGTCCTGAAGCAAAGCAACGCCACGATGCCGCGAGACCCCGGGCGCATATCGTCCGGACAGATCACCCCAGAGCATGTCCGCAACGAGGCCGCGTTCGACAGGGCGTACAGGGCGTTCGACCCGTCGTCGGCGGTCGCGTGCCGCACGTACGAGAGCGGCGGCAGGACTTACAAGATGTCCGAGTTCCTTGAGGGCGGGAAGCCCCTCGGCGAATACATGCGCACGGCGACGGCGGCGGAGAGGAGGAAGGTACGCGAGAGGCTGCTTGACGCTTTCCCGCTCGATGCGCTATTCAACAACTGGGACGTGCTCGGCACCGCGCAGGACAACGTGCTGGTCCTTCCCGACGGGCGGGTCGTGCGCATCGACAACGGCTCGTGCGGGGCGTTCCGCGCGCGTGGCGAGGCGAAGGCGGCGTCGGAGTGGGGCGACAGGCGATGGATCGACGCCGCGTGGTCGCTCCGCGAGTCGCCGATCAACAGGGGGGTGTTCGATTCCTTCTCCACCGCCGACGTGTTCCGCGCCGCGCACAGGAGGATGCCGGACATCGAGCGCGCCGTCGCCACGCTTCCTGAGAGGGACAGGATCGCCATCGAGAAGCCTTTGAGGGAAATGCGGGAATTGGCCGCGAGGTGCGACAACCTCGACAGGGGCAAATTCTCTGACGAGGGGGTGTCAGACCTTCTCGACAGGTCGTACAGGGCGTGCAAGATGGGGCTACGCGAGGTTGCGCCGAGGCACAGGCTGACGGCTTCGGACTTCTCAGGGATGCGTCCCGACCCCAACCGCAGACTGGCGAGGAAGTCCGCCGCATGGAACAAGTACGCATTTGCGGACGACATCATCGCGGCGGCCAAGAGCGTGAACAGCCATGCCCCCCAGCACACCGCGCCGAACTGGGACAAGGTGACCAAGGCCATGTCGCACAAGGCGGAGCTCCAGCTGCTTGCCGCGAAGGACGCGAACGCCAAGAAGCTCCTCGCCGCGCTGGACGAGATCGAGAAGTCCTCCGCGAACAGCTTCCACCATACGGTCGGCAAGGTGGAGCGCCTTGCGGTCGGGAAGCCTGAGGGATGGAAGGCTCCTGAGCCGACGGTCAGCGTCACCGAGAAGGTTATCGACATCGTGGAGAGGGGGCTTGATCCGGACGGCCGGGCCGATCCAGCGCGGTACGAGTTCATCGAAAGGTGGTGTGAGGCGCAGTCCGGAAACAGCTGGAGCATCGAGGCGTGCAAGGCAAAGATACTCGAGTTCGAGCTCAGGGGCAAGGATCCCGATCCTGGCAAGGGGAAGTGGACGGGAAACAAGACTCTCGTAGGTCCGAATGGTGAATTGTACGGATTCGTAACGGAAGAGGACGACAGATCCGAAAGCTACAGGGAAGCATGGGAGTACTACAGGCGGCATCCCGATGAGATGGAGCGCGACCGCGCGGCTTTCCGCACATACAAGGCGTGCGTGCAGACGGCGCTGGAGAACATCGACTTCGAGGGCAACGACCGCGATACCGGGACCGTCGTGCTCGTCCGCACCGAGAAAGAGTCTGTGATGAGGATGAACGGGATGCGGGAGGGCGAATTCGGGCGTATGGTGAGGTCGGGCGCGGAATCGCACTCGATATTCAAGACCGTGTGCATAGGCGGGGCGAACAGGTTGACGGTGGTGCGCGTGCCCTACTCGCGCATCTCGGGGATGTACTTCATGGCCAGGGACAGGAATGGACAAGACCTTTTCCTTGGGGACGGCGAAAACGAGTTCAACGTGGACATAAACAACGGGGAACTTCCCGTCTACTATGCGGGGACGGTGCATGGCGGAATGGACGTGAGGCCGTTCGTCAGGAAGTTCCTCGATGCGGAGCGCGGGCTGGCGGGGCGAGGCGCGAACAAAGGAAAAGCGCGGGCCAGGCGTTGACTTCCCGAGGGAGGTGCGGTATAGTTTGGGCCATGAAACACAGGAAAGGAGAATGCGTAGGATGAAAGGCAAGGCGATAAGGTTTCTTGAAGTGAAGAACATCAAGGGAAGAATCGATGACTTTGGGGGGTTTGGTGTCTCATTCGAGACGGAGAAGGGCAGGTTCCGCGTCACCACGGACAAGCTGCACCATCCGGAATGGTATGGTATGGTGGATGTGGACTTCGCGGACGAGAGCGTCAGGCATTCCAGTCTCGAAGACGAGACCGTGTCCGGCCACGCATGGACGAACGACGAAAGGGTCATAGCGGCGCTCGCACAGCTGACCTCGAGGGAGAAAAGCGAAATCGACATCAAAAAGCCGACAAAGGAGGCCGCGAGGGAAGTGTATGAAAGACTCAAGATCCCAAATGCGCCAAGCGGCGACGGCATGCTGACGCAGATGGGGATTTTCGGGAACGCCGACTACCTCGGCAAGGACGGAACGGCGATGGACAGGCGTGATGCGGAGATCGAACGGCATATGGTGGACAGCGGCATGACAAGGGAGCAGGCGGAGGCGCGGGTTGGAGAATGACCGGGGAAAGGGCATTGACGCCATGAAGTGAACGCGGCATAATGCGGGCATAAACATGAAACAGGTAAACGAAGGGAGATAAAGTCATGTGGCTTTTCTGCAGGAGCGGGTTCTTTAGTGCGGTCAGGCATTTCGCCGATCCGGACACAATACACGTGAGGGCGAGGTTCGATGGAGACCTTGAGCGGCTGTGCGGGGCGCACGGGGTCGAGCCGAAGGTCTCCGTCACGCCCGGCAACGACTACCGCTACCGCATGGACTTCGACCGCGCAACGTGGGCGAGAATCGTCGCCGAGGAGGCCGAGGCCATCGACTACGAGAACTTCAAGGCGGCAGTCCACGACGGCACGGTGCGCGACGCGGCGTATATGGGCGCGTGGGGCGCGATGCGGCGGGGCCAGGAGCGGATGGCATAGGGCATACGCAGGAAAAGGATGTCGTATGGGGCCGTCGGCGCGATTGCGTCGGCGGCCTTTCCGCATAATGCGCACGTCGGCGCCGCATTTGCCCCGTGCCGCGCCCTGTCGGCAGGGGCGGGCGTGTCTCCGGCGCGGGTTGGCAGCGCGGCGTGACCGCGTATGGACAGCGTTGTGCGCATAGACGTGAAGGGTCTCGCGGAGGCCAAGGCCGCCGTGGGGGAGATGCTGTCTCCCGACAGGCTCGCGAGGATGAACGTGGAGATCGGGTTCTCGTGCCAGGAGCGGACTGCGGACCACATCGCCCGCGCCTCGGTGTCGCGGCACCGGACGGCGGACGGGCTCGGCGCGCAGCATTCGCGCTTCCTTGAGTTCGCGCCGGGGCGCGTACGCTCCCTCTCGGCGTTCACCGGGGGCGGCGCGAAGCCGGAGACGTTCTCGCGGGACGCCACTGCGGACGGCGTCACCGTGGTCGTGGCGAACACGCCGGGGCTGCGCAGGGCGTACGGGCCGCTGACGGTAAGGCCGGTGAGGGCGAAGTGTCTCACCATCCCCCTCCATGCGGACGCGTACTGCCGCACGGTCGCGGAGCTCAGGGCCGAGGGGCGCAGGATATTCAGGCCGAAGGGTACGGGGATCCTCGCGGAGGCGACCGGCGAGACGGAGACGGCGGCGGGTTCGGACGGCAAGCCGCACAGGAGCAGGCGCCTTCGGGCCCTCTACGCGCTCAGGAAGTCCGTGACCCTGCCCCGCGACGAGGGGCTGCTCCCGGGGGATTCCGAGATTGCGGACTGGGCGGCCGAGACGGCGGAGGCGTTCGCCGAGCTGTGGCTCTCCACGAATGGCGCTGCGGAGGTTGGAAGCCCGGCGTGACTGTGGAGGGTTCTGGCGCATGGATGGAGAGGGTACGCTCAGGAGGGTTGCGGACGCGATGGCGGATGCCATAAGGGCGGATGCGGTCGTCGCCGCGTCCGCAGGGCGCGTCACCGTGTGCGTGGAGGACCGCCAGGACATGGAGACGGCCATATCCGAGGCGCTCGGCAAGACAGGCGGCATCTGCGTGATGGTGGGGATAGCCGGGTTCGAGCGGCGGTCGCAGTCCGGTCCTGTGCTGCAGGGTACGGTGTCGATCGAGGTGCGGGCAATGGAGGTCCCTGCCCTCAACCGTTCGCCGGACGGCGCATGGATGACGGCGCAGGGCCTCACGGAACGGCTTGCAACGTCGCTCCACTGGCGGAGGCTGCCCGGCATGACGGAGATGCTGAGGTTCAGGCGGTTCGCCCGCGAGGACGGCGACGCTGTGAACATCGCGAGGAGCTTCTGGGAGCTTGAGCAGAGCCTTGCCGGCCCTGCCCACGGGACAACTGAAGGAAACGGAAAGGAAGGATAGAGGTCATGGCTAATCACACGCCGGGGGGTGCCCCGGAGCAATTCGGGCTGTCGCTCCAGTACGGGGCGCCGGTGGTAAGCGTCGGCACGGGCGACATAATCGTCCAGAGCGGCACGCATTCGCAGGAGGGCGACCTCCGGGAGTTCAAGGACGAGAACGGGAACGTGTGCACGCTCCTGCGCGTGGGCGACTTCGAGCGCTTCACCTTCACGGGTCTGCTCTCCGCGGACGTGACCGACCTCAAGAAGGGCGAGCTGTTTACGCTCACCATCGGGGGCAAGGCGTACAAGGTGCGGGTCGAGACGTGGAGCGTCGCGTGGGCGAACGAGGACGCGAAGCGCGTGAGCATAACCGCCCGCACGTACCCGTCGATCGACGCGGCGACGGCCTGAGGATAGGCCGTGCTGCCCGTCGAGACGATAGCGGCGACGTTCCCGATAGGGGGGACGGGGCGCTTCCGCCTGAGGGCGGTTGCGCTGTGCGACGTCGTGATGCTCGAGGCGCTCGGGGTGGACTGCGATGCGGCGGTCACTCCCGACAGGGCGATGGTGGCGGCGTGGGTGCTATCGTCGCCGCCGGGGGCGCTTGGAGGCCTCGCGTGGTCCCCCGCCGAGGGGGCGGAGGCGTTCGCCCGGTGGGAGGCGGGGCATCGGGAATGGGATCCCGCGGAGGTGGCCAGGGAGGTGGACGCCGCGCTCAACAGGGCGTGGTCCACGTTCATCCCCCCGCGCAGGGACAGGCCCGGCGGCGAGGAGATGGCCGCAGGGATGCGGACCGGCCTCGGATGGCCGCTCGAATACGGCGAGTGGATCGCCTCCGAGTACGGGATTCCGTTCGACGAGGCGATGCGCACGCCCGTCATTCGGGCATTCGCCCTCTCGGCGTGTGCGCGGACGCGCAACGGCGGCGGGCATGGCGGGCCGGACTACTTCGAGAGGATTGCCGTGGGGCGGATGAGGCGGGCGAAGGCGGAGAAGAGGGCCGCGGCGGGCGCGGCGGAGGCGAAGGGCGATGGCGAGGGACGTTGAGATACGCATAACGGAGACCGCCGACACCGCGGGCGGAAGGAAGGTCGAGGAGTCGCTCGAGTCCGTCGGGAAGCGGGCGGTCGAGACCGGCGACAGGATGAGGCGGATGGGTTCGGAAGCCGGGGAGGGGCTTTCCGCGCTCGGGTCGATGGTCTCCGCCGTAAGCCCGCAGATGGGCGGGCTGATGATGGTCGCGTCCAGGCTCACGGGCGGGCTAAAGGGGCTTGGCGCGGCGCTGAAGGCCGTCGTCGCGAATCCCGTCATGCTCGCGCTTACGGCTCTCGCGGCGGGTGTCGCGCTCGTGACGAGGCACGTGGGCGAATCGGAGCGTAGGCTGAAGTCGTGGCTCGACAGGCTCCAGGCGGCGCGGGACAGGAACATCGAGGGCAACAACCGCGAGATCGCGCGGAGCTTCGCGGAGATGGGCAGGGCCATCGACGAGACGGCCGGGAAGCTGGATCACCTGCGTCAGGTCGAGGAGATGCGGACGAGGGCGAGACGCGGGATCGCGGACGCGCAGTCCGGCATGGCGATGGAGGCCGAGATGATGGGCGCGGCGAACGGCGACGAGCGGGCCGGAATCGCGCGGAGGTACGCGCGGGAACGCCAGGCCGCGGAGGCGCAGAGGCGGCGCGAGGACATAAGGAGGTCGGCGGGGTTCATGGATGGAGATTCGTCCGTGGAGGACGTCGAGCGGCGCGAGGCGGAGACGTACGGCCGGCGGCGCGGACAGCTGGAGAGGGAGGCCGAGCTGCGGCGGAGGAACATCGCCAACATCGAGGCGAAGCAGTCCCAGATAAGGGACGAGTACGCCGGGCGGCTCCAGAACAGTGTGTCGGTATGGACGGGGCGGAAGTACGCCGCCCCGCCGACGGAGGAGCGCAAGGAGCAGCTCCAGGACATGTTCCTGGCCGAGGACAGGCGCAAGGCGCAGGAGGGCGACGAGCTCGCGCGGGTGCAGGCCGAGCTCGCGAAGCTCGAACGGGAACAGGCGCAGGCGGCGGAGAGGCGGAAGGCCGCGCTTGAGGAGCTTGCCGCCGTGGAGGCGCGCGAGGCGGAGCGCAAGGCCCGCGAGGAGCGCGAGGACGCCGACCGCAGGGACGCGGAGCGCCGCGCGGACGAGGCCCGCAGGCGCGTCTCGGACGACATGGAGAGGGGCATCCTGGAGGCGGACAGGGCCGCGCGCGAAAGGCGCATGGAGGGCGGGACGGACGCCGACGGGCTGATGTCGATGAGGGAGTCCGACCTCGTGAACGCGACCGCCCGCCTCGCCGATGCGAGGGAGCGGCTTGCGGAATACCTCGACTCGCTCAACGGGCGCACCGACCTGACGGAGGGCGAGCAGGTGCGGCTCGGCGAGATGAGGGGGGACGTGTCGAGGTACGCCGGGGAGAGGCGGAATGCGCAGGATTCGCTCTGGGACGCCGCCATCCGCATGGCGCGGGAGGAGCGCATGGGCGCGGACGTCTACCGCATCGGGGGCGGGGACAGGATATCGCAGATGGGCGGGTTCGCCACGGCGAGGTCCGCGGCGGTCGGCGGGGCGTTCGTCGCCGTCGACAGGAAGGAGACCATGATAGACGAGATCCGGAAGCTCAACGAACGGGCGAACGAGATGCTGCGGGGCATACTCGACAACACGGACGGCGGAGAGGTGGCGGTGGCCGGATGACACGGGAGGATGGGCATGGCGGTTGACGGGGACATAGTGGTGGGCGGGGGCGGCACGTTCCTCGCCGAGGGGAACGGGCTCGTCAGCAAGTCCACCGTGACGGTCACGACGCTGAGGAAGGTCGGGCCCATCGAGTCGCTGAGGGCGGAGCTCAAGGCGAAGGGCGAGACGTACCTGTGCGGCGACACGGGCTACTACGTGGAGAGCATGGAGCTGCAGCCCCTGCCGGGCGGCATGGGCGAGCTCACGGTGCGCGGGTCGGACACCCTGGACGGCGGGGCGGGATCGGCGGCGGTGGAGGAGGAGTACTCCGACCAGATAGACATGGTGGAGACGCGCCAGCCGCTCGCCATGCACAGGAACTTCCCGGCGGACGGCGTGGAGACGTGGCTGAAGTTCATCGCCTCGCCCGAGGACGTACAGGCGCTGGGGAAGTACCGCGAGACCCCCGCGAGCGAGTTCTCCGCCGTAAGCGACCTCCCGGAATCCCTCGCGGAGTGGGCGAAGCTGTACTGCCGTGGCATCAGGGAGTTCAACGTCTACCTCCCCGTGGTGCGGCGGGTTTCGGTCTACAAGGGGCGTCCCTCCACGTCGGGGATCGGGACGAAGGGCAGCCCGGGGATAGCGGGGATGCCATCGGGGTTCGAGTGGCTCAAGACGGGCGACACGCTCGTCAGGAACGACACGACGAACAGGTGGCAGCGGACGCAGACGTGGACGGGCGCGGCGGAGTGGCCCGACCTGCTGTACGGCGGGGGCGCGGCATGAGCGGCTTCGGGACGATAGCGCCGCCGCGCAGGGGCGAGAGGATAACGGCGGAGTGGTGCAGGGCCGTCACGGACGCCGCCCTGCGCGGCGGGGCGGACGGCGCGGGCCCGGGCGGCGCGGTCGGGCGGCGGAGCGAGGCGTTCGTGTCCGACCTTCCCTTCCGCGTCTCCCGCGTGATGTGCGCGACCGAGACGGGCGGCGCGGTCGAGCCGCACTGGACGATATGCCTCCCCGACGGGAGCGTGACGGACGGCATGGGCGGGACGTTCGCGTGGGACGGGAAGGGGTCGGCGAAGGAGCCGCTCGGCCCTTCGGGCGGGCGGATCGCCCCCGAGGGGCGGTGCTACGTCATCCCCGGCGAGGATGGCATCGCCGAGGGGAGCGAGGTGTGGTGCGCCGTCCAGGCGTCCGGGGGGAGTTTCGGCATCGAGGTCAGGAACCCGGACACGGAGACCGGGACGGACACCGACACGGAGACCGGGACAAGGCTTCTCGTCGCGAGGATGGAGGGCGGGCGGATCCGCCAGTTCGTGCTCGGAACGGTCATTGCGGGGACGAACGCCGACGTGGGGCTGTTCCCGTGGGACGCCTCCACGAAGTCGATAGGCGCGGGCGCGGTCATGGTCGGGCGCGGCATGGTGGAGGTCGCGGGGATCGGTCCCGACCTCGGCGACGGGAGGTACTACGTGAAGGTCACGCTCGGCGCGAGCGCGTCGGCGGAGGTCACGCTCGGCACGGCGGCGGCGGACGAATCGACGGACGACGCGGGCAACGTCTCTTACGTGCCGCTCTACGTGATATCCGGGGGCAGGGTGGCGGTGGACTACCGGGGGATTGCGACCGTCCCGGCGTACGACTGAGGGGGGGGCACCATGGGCAGCACAGCGCCGATAGAATCGCCCCTCGCGTCCGCGGAGGACTACCGCTTCACGGATCCGAGGAACGCCGACCTAGTGCGCGGGCGGCTGACCGGGCCGGACCCCGAGCCCGGCCGGCCCCTGCTCGGCGAGGACCAGATCTACCTCTTCGAGGCGATGAGCGAGATGAGCGCCGTCTCGGAGGCCAACGGGAACAGCTCGTTCGCGAAGGCCTCCGGCATCGACACCCGCTACCTCCGCCGCCCGACCACGGCGAGGGTGGGGGCGGTGTTCGGCCGGCTGTACGGCGTTCTCGCGGACAGCGCGGACGGGACGTCATCGTACGGTGGCGGGCTCGTCCTCGCGGACGCGGAGATAGGCGGCGCGGATCCAGCCGTATGGGATGGGACGCCCAACTACGTCACTTCGACCAAGCAATATTACACCCGATACGCCCGCGACTCCGTGCTGGCGGCGGGCGCGGCGGCAGGCCCGCTGGACGGCATGGCGGATTTCGTCGCGGGGTCGCGCCGCCGACTCTCGTCCGGCTCGGTGGCGGCGTTCTACCGCGCGATAGCCGCCGTCTCCGGGTTCGCCGGCGACAGCGACGCGGCGGACGGCGGCCTCTTGCACGAGGATGCGGCGGTCACCCACAGCTACGGGGTCAGCATCGAGGGCTTCAACAGCGACACGGGCGTGTTCACGTACAGCGCGGACGTGGACAAGGTCACGCGGGACGCCTGGTCCGGCGGCGGCCTCTACGACTGGTCGATTCAGCGGTCCTGCAGGTCGAGGCGCAAGTACGGCCCCGAATCGGCGAGGCAGTGGGCGACATCGGAGGCCGTGTCGAACGGCAGCTCGCAAACCTGCTCGTTCGACGAGCCGGTGGCCGCGACGCTGTTCCCCGCGGACTTCGCGAAGGCCGCGCAGCTGTCGTGCCGCAAGGCGTGGGTGGTGGTCGAGGCGACGTACGGCGACACGTACCGAAGGTGGAGCGACTCCGCCACGCTGGAGAAGGTGACCGACACATCCCTCACCAGGCTGGTGGCGGCGGAGGCCTCCGGCGTGTCCTTCTCGGAGGGCGGCGGGTTCGTGACGGCGACAGCGACGCCGTCGTACGCCGCCGCGTACAAGGCGTTCTTCGCCGAGTTCCCCGACCTCCACCATCCGGACGACAACTGGTTCCCGCCCGCGCCGGACATGGGGGCGTGGTCGGAGGACGAGGAAGGCGAGAAGGTCAACTACAGGCGCACGAGCATCCGGATGATCCCGAAGCGGCTCGCGCTCGTCGCCGACGTGGACTGGCGCACGGGCTTCCACAGGCTGGGCGTTGGGAGCGGGGCGTGAGTTTGGGGGTGCGCATGACGAGACTGGAGATAGAGCCGAGGGTCGCCGCGAAGGCGGCGGTGTTCCGCGGGGCGGTGGCGGCCGGCGAGGCCGTGGACGTGACCGTCCGCGGCGCGGCGGCGTGGACGGCGGGGTCCCTCAGGCTGCGCATCCTCGGTGAGCTGGACGGGGAGCTGGCGACGCTCGCGCAGTTCCCGATGCCGGCGGAGGATGGCGCACAGGCGGACGCGTGGGACGTGGACGGGGATGACGCGCGGTGCCGCCTTAACCTCGATACCGTCCAGATGGAGCGGTCGGTGCCGTGCGGGGCGGCGGAGCGGCGGCTTCTCGTGCTGGACGATCCGCAGGGGCAGACGCTGTACGTCAAGGACCTGCTGCCGGTCGCGCACTGGCCGAGGGCGAAGGGGGAGGACGTCCCCGTAGACCTTGGCGGCTACCGCGACCTCATCGCGGAGGTGGAGGAATCCCTCGCCGCGGAGGTGGAGCGCGCCGCCGCGGCCGAACAGGCCCTGGGGGAGAGGATAGGCGCGAGCGTGGAGAAGTCGGCGTTCGCGGCGTTCGACGGCATCGAGGCCCCGTC
>CAVFWS010000011.1:10655-27076 GCA_963626295.1 Clostridium sp. CAG:138 | reverse complement strand
AGAGGCCGGTGATGCCGGGGATGGCGTTCAGCCGCTTGCGGTCCTCGAGCGTGTACTGGCGGACCTCCGAGGGGACGGGCGGGCGGGGACCCACGAGCGACATGTCGCCGAGCAGCACGTTCAGCAGCTGCGGCAGCTCGTCGAGGCTCGTGCGGCGCAGGAAGCGCCCGACCGGGGTGACGCGCGGGTCGTCCCTCATCTTGAAGGTGACGCCGTCCGCCGACTCGTTCTCCAGCAGTAGCGCGGCCTTGCGCGCCTCGGCGCCGTCGTGCATCGAACGGAACTTGTAGAAGCGGAAGTGGCGTCCGTTGCGCCCCACGCGGGTCTGGACGAAGAACACGGGACCCCTGCTCGTGAGCTTGACGGCGAGCGCGATGGCGGCGAAGACGGGGGACAGGAGGGCGAGGCCGAGGAAGGCGGCGATGAAGTCGAAGACGCGCTTTGCGCGGTAGGCGCCGGCGACGGTCATGAGCCAGGCGGCCTGGCGCAGGCGACGACGCCGCCGGCCGCGCACGCGCCCCTCCAGCTCCGCCCCGAGCGCCGCAAGCTCGGCATCCGTCGCGATGTCGCCCGTCATTGCCTGACCCCCATGAGGAAGGTGAACTTGTTGAGCCCGCTGTAGTGCTCGTAGGCGATGCGCCTGGCGACCTTGCGGAGGATGGCCACTCCGCGGCCGCCGGCGGCGAGGGCGGCGTTCTGCGCGTCGAGCGTGAGGTCGGGCGGCGGCGAGGTCTCCGAGATGCCGCCCTTCCACTTCGCGCCGCGGTTCCAGACGCACACCTCCAGGTCGCCGCCGGCAGGCCGCATCTCGACTACCGCGCTGCTGCGCTCGCGCTCCGCCTCCGTCATCCCGTGCCTGCGCACGTTCTGCAGGTGCTCGTCGAGCAGCAGCTCAAGGCGGACTACCTCCTCGTCGGGGAGTCCGCGCTCCCGCGCCCACCGCGAGGCGGCAGCGACCGCGTGGTCCACGTGCATCGGGTCGCGCATCGGCACGGAGCGCAGGAATCGCAGCGCGTGGGCCATCGAGCTGCCGAAGATCGCGAACTCCATGTCGTCCTGCCGGTGGACGAAGCCCATGTCCCGGATCACCGCGTTCAGGCGGTAGGGGAGCGCGGCGAAGTCGACCGTGCCGCTCGCGCCGCGCACGAGCCCCGAGATTACGTCGCGCAGCACGCCCGGCGACAGGCGGTCCTCGCCGGCCGCGTCCCTGGCGACTTCGGCGTAGCCGTCCGAGTAGAGGCAGAGGAGGGCTTCCTCGGCGAGCGGGGCGTCGACCACCGCGTCCTCGCCGTATTCCGCGCCCTCCATGAGCCCCATCGGCAGGCAGCCGCGCCCGTCCGGGTTCAGCTCCACGCGAGTGCCGTCGACGCGCGAGAAGCAGAGCGGCTCCATCCCGCCGGCGTTCAGGTAGCGCACCCGCTTCGCGTCGAGGTCGACGAACGCCACCGTCCCGGCCATGTAGCACACGTCGCGCATGTTCTGGCGGATGAAGCGGTGGAGCTCGCGGCAGACGAGGTGCGGGCGGCGCTGGCGCACGGCATCGCCGTCCAGCAGCCCCTTGAGGTGCGAGACCACCGCCGCCATCGCCAGAGCCGCCGTCGTCCCGTGCCCGGAGATGTCGCCGAGCACGAGCATCCCCGAGCGCTCCGTCAGCGCGTACCAGTGGCAGAAGTCGCCGGTCACTACGTCGAGCGGGCGCGACAGCGCGCTGCAGAAGAACTCGCGCCCGACGATCACCGGGGCGGGGAGCAGCACGACCTGGACGCGCGCCGCGAGCTCGAGCTCGCGGCGGCGCTCCGCCTTCAGGGCCGCGCACGTCGATGGCGGGTCCCCCGCCCGGATGCGCCCGTCACTCGCTCCGATCATGCCCATGCCAGGCCTCCAGTGTGGTCTCGGAGATCCCCTCGACGTCGGGCGCGACCGGGCGCCGCCAGTCCCGGGTCAGCCGCGCGCTCTTCACGAGGCGCTTCAGGAAGAGCGCGAGCTCCTCCATGTCGAGCTCCCGGCCGTCCCCCGGCGTGAAGAACGCCGCGAGGTAGCCGTCCTCGCGGTCGATGCCGCCGCGCCAGCCGAGCCCGGACTCCACGGCGTCGCGCGCCGGCCTCGCGCTCTCGCCCTCGGCGACGATGGCGTAGAGCCGCCCGTCGTCGTGGTAGTTGTCGAGGTAGTGGCGGATCGCCTCGCGGACGTCGCCGGAGGTGACGTCCTCCCCGGGGGTGACGTACGGAGCGAAGATGCGCGGCTGGCGGTAGTCGCGCACCGTCGCCCCGGCTGCGAATCCGAACGCCCTCATCCGCGACTCCACCGTCAGGAACGTGTTCGTCGCGTTGGCGTGCTCGTGCCAGTTCGAGAGCCTCGGGTAGAAGTAGATGAGGTCGTAGTCGGCCGCGTACGGCGGCGTCTCGCTCTGCCGCACCACCCAGCTGCGGTGAGCGTCATAGGGCGAAGGCGATCGGCAGCCGCACAGGAGCAGCCCCACGAGAGACACGCCCCCCAGCGACCCGGCGATCCAGGCCGCGTCGTGGCGCGCGCGGGCGAGAAAGGCGATCATCCTCATCTTGTCATGAACCAAAAATCTTGCGCGTATTATACCAAATAATCGGCTCTTCGGAGTTGAATCCGGTTCAGGCGGCCGATGTCCCCACTAAAGACCTGCAAGAGCCCAAAAAAATGGAGCGGGCGATGGGAATCGAACCCACGTAAGAAGCTTGGGAAGCTCCTATTCTGCCATTGAATTACGCCCGCTCTTGGCGGAGAGGGAGGGATTCGAACCCCCGATACCCGTAGGTATGCATGATTTCGAGTCATGTGCATTCAACCAGGCTCTGCCACCTCTCCCCTCGAAACAGATGCGTAAGGTAGCATATCGCGTCCGCAAAGTCAAGCGAATGCCGACATTTTCTCGAAATCAGACGAGGCGTCCGCCATCGAGGCGGAGCGTGCGGTCGCACATTGCGGCGGCCCCGGAAGAGTGCGTAACCATTACAAGGGCGAACGGCTTCCCGCTGAACTCGAAAAGCAGCCTCAATATGTCGGAACCAGTCATCGCGTCAAGGTTGCCTGTCGGCTCATCCGCGAAGATTATCTCCGGCTGGCACATGAGCGCCCTGGCTATCGCCACACGCTGCTGCTCGCCGCCGGACAGTTCAGCGGGCAGGTGATCGGCCCTTTCCGACAGGCCAACCTTGAGCAGCAGCCCTTTTGCCACGTCCACCGCATTCGGCAAATGGACTGATCCGGACATCGACGGAAGCACCACGTTCTCGAGAACCGTGAGCTCCGGCATGAGGCGAAAGCCCTGGAACACGAACCCGGTGTTCCTCGAGCAGCGCACCTTCCCCGACGTAGGCCTATCCAAGCCGCCAAGGACATTCAGCAGCGTGGTCTTTCCCGCGCCGCTGCGGCCCATTACCGCGACATGCTCCCCTTCCGCCACGCTGAACGTCACGCCGTCAAGCACCCGGATTGGCGGCTGCCCCGGGATCCGGTATTCCTTTACAAGGCTCTCGACCTCAAGCACATTCACAGGAGTCCCTCTCGAATCAGGAGGCGAAGCTCTTCACCAAAGGACGGTTCAGCATCCTTTCGTAAAGTTCGATGTATTTCCTGGCACACGCCTCATGGCTGAACCTGCGGACCGATTCCGCCATTATGCGCGCCACCTCGGCCTCGCGTAGTTCGGCCGGCAGCCTCCAGAAATCCATTGCCCGGTCCATCGCCCAGAAAAGTCCGTTTGAGTCGTAAGTGTCGAACACGAACCCGTTACCCCGATGGTTCGCCACGTCAATCATCTCAACCGTGTCGTGGAGACCGCCCGTATTGTGGGCAACGGCAAGCGAGCCGTATATGGGGGCCTGCATCTGCGGCAGGCCGCAAGGCTCGAACAGGGACGGCATGACCATGAAATCAGACCCCGCGAAGCCGAGCTGCGAGAGGCGACCGTCAAAATTGTGCACGCCAAGCCGCCCCTGGATCCCGTGGAACGACCTAATGTCCCAGAACGGCTGCTGGTACGCTCCGTTTGCGACGATCGCGATCTGCGCACCATCGTTCCAGTATTTGCTGATGAAACGATATGCGATGTCAGTCAGGAGCTGAGGGCCCTTCTGCACCGGATCAAGGCGAGACGGCCAGAAGAACAGCGGGGCATTGGGGTTCTCCTCGAGCCCAAGCGCCCGCTGGAGCAGAACCTTGTTCCTGCGCTTGTTCTCCGCATGGTCTGCGGGGGTGTACCTGAACGGAATCTTGTCGTCTATCGCCGGGTTGTCCGTCGGGTCCGGGGCGTTCAGGATGCCCTCGGCGCAGCCGGCGTAATACTTGTTGCGGATCTCGTTGCGTATGGAATCCGGGATGAAGCCATGCCACCCATTCACGATCTCCTGGAGGAACGTAGGCGAGACCGTGTTGATGTAGTGGGCCGCAAACACGCCGGAAGCCTGGAGATCGACCTGGTTTGCGTTGCGGGACTCCTCGTAATTGTACGGAGGCCGGGAATAGTAGAGGTTGCTCCAGAATTCGGCGGCGTCGATGCCGGCATCCTCGATCTGGGCAAGCGTCATCTTGTGCGTGTGTATGTTGTGCACGGTGAAAAGGCAGGGGATGCCTTCGCGCCTGGCCGCCGCCGGTATCAGCCCCGTCATCCAGTCGTTGCAGTGGATGAGGTCCGGCTGGACGGTGTTCATGATGTTGTTTATCACCTCGCGCTGGAACGCAAGCGAAAGCTTTGCGTTCCCGTCGCCCTGCGCATACACGTGGTCGCGATAGTAGAAGCAGCGGTCCTCCGCAAGGTGAATCCGCTCATTCGGCATCCGGCTCTTGTACACGCGAAGCTCGTCCGCGACGAGCTTCGCGGTCTCCTCGTGGAACATGCGCCTGTAGTGCGGGAGCGCCACGTGCACGTCCGCGCCGAGATCGAATAGCGCCGCCACGAGGGACGCGGACACATCGGCCATTCCACCGGCCTTGGCGCTCATCTGTCCGGCAAGGTTCCCCATCCCCTCCGGAAGGTAGGTGATCTCCGGAGTCACGATAAGGATGCGAGGTCTCTTCGCACCCGAACCCCTTCCTCTTCTCGTCTGTCGAACGTTCATAGGCCCTCCCCCGATACCATCCTTTTCTCCACGGGCGCGACAAAGAACGTCTGCAGTTCCTCGAGGTCCGGGACCCGGGCCTTGAGGAAGCCGCGCACGTGGTCGTAAATCTCCTTCGATCCGGCCGTCGAGCAAAGCCCCCTGACCTCACGGGCGAGCCCTGCCGCATCGTCCGGGGTCACCGAGGCGAGCGTCTTGCGGATCACCGGGATATAGCTTGCGCTCATCGAAAGCTCCTTGACGCCAAGGGCCGCCCACAGGCAGGCCAGCACAGGATCGCTCGCGGACTCGCCGCACACGGCACATGGTATGCCGGCCCCATTCGCCGCCTCGACGGTCATGTCCACAAGGCGAAGCACGGATGGGTTTGTCGGCTGGTACAGGTACGACACCTGCTCGTTGCCGCGATCCGCCGCCATCGTGTACTGCACGAGGTCGTTCGTGCCGATCGAGAAGAACGACACCTCCCTTGCGAACAGGGCCGCATTCAGCGCCGCAGAAGGGATCTCCACCATGCAGCCGACGGGCAAGCGCTCGTCAAACGGGATGTTCGCCATGCGAAGCTGCTCCATCGCCGTTATGAGCTCGGAGTTCGCCTGCCTGAGCTCCTCGATGGTTGCGACCATCGGGTACATGATGGCGGAAGGCCCGTACGCGCTCGCCTTCAGCATGGCGCGCAGCTGGGCGCGAAACACGTCCCGCCTCGAAAGCAGGAACCTTATCGACCTGTTTCCGAGGAAAGGGTTCGCCTCCCTGGCCTTCGCCCCCTTCATCATCTTGTCGCCACCGATGTCAAGGACGCGAAACACGGTACGCGCGCCGGGGCCGAGCGACGACGAAGCCTCCGCCGCCTCCCTGTAGGCGAGCATCTGCTCGTTCTCCGTGGGCTCGTCGGCGCCGCCGAGCCAAAGGTACTCGCTGCGGTACAGCCCTATCCCCTCCGCGCCATAGGTGGATAGCGTCTGGAAGGACATCCCCGGCTGGACGTTGGCAAGAAGCCTTACGTTCAGGCCCCGCTCCCTCCGCCCGACCGGCGATTCGAGTTCCGCCAGCAGCTCGCGCTCGCGCCAGATCAGCCGGGCGAACTGCTCCCTCGCCTCGTGGTCGGCGTTTATGGTCACGGTCCCGCCGGTGCCGTCGAGCAGCATGTGGTCTCCCGCCTTCACGCGGGACGTTATGTCGCCCAACCCGGTGACGGCTGGAATCCCCATCGCCCTGGCAAGCAGCGCGACATGGCTTGTGACAGACCCCCGGTTCGTCGCGAACCCCAGGATGAGCTTGCGCGGCATCGTGACCGTTTCGGACGGCGTGAGGTCGTCCGCCACGATTATGCAGGCTGTCTTTATGTTCGAGAGGGCGGTCTCGGCCTTGCCGTCGAGCGTCCGCAACAGCCGCTTCTCCACATCGTCAAGATCCCGCGAACGCTCGCGGAGGTACGGGTCGTTCATCCGCGCAAACGTCGCGCGGAAGTCGGCCATCACCCTGTGCACGGCGGCCTCCACGTTCAGCCGGCTTTCCCTTATCAGCTTCTCGACGGAAGTGATCATCACCTCATCCTCAAGGATCACGAGATGGTTCTTGAAGATGTCTGCCTCGGAGCCGGTCAATCTCGCCGAGACGTCGACGACCACCCCTTCGAGCTGCCTGCGCGTCTCAGCGCGGGCCTCCCTGAATCTCGCAAGCTCCGCGCCGACCCTGTCGGCGGGAAGCGTGTATTCGGGGATCTGGAACTCGCGGTCGCCGACGTAAAGGAACACGGGGCCGGAGACAAAGCCGCGGCTGGTCGCCGTGCCTGACACGGTGACCATGCCCCTTGCCTCCTGTTCCGCTCCGATCACTGTTCGTCCGGTATGTCGAACTTGCGGCCGATCAGCCCCTCAAGGTCGTCAAGAACCTCCTTGGACTGCGGGCCGTCGGCGGTCACCCTCAGCACCGACCCGTTGACGGCCTCAAGCGTCATGAGCGCCATTATCGACTTGCCCGAGACCGTGTTCCCGTCCTTCTCGACCTGCACATCGGCATCGTAGCGCGAGGCTATCTTGGCAAAGAGTCCGGCAGGCCTCACGTGAAGCCCGTACTTGTTTATCAATGTGAATTCCCTGGTTTCCGTCATGAGTGAGCTCTCCTTTTCAAGTGTTCATCAAGTTCATACGCGGCATCGTACCCTGCGCTGCGCAGCTTCTGCTGCTGGGCCGCGATCTCGACGAGATTCACGAGGTCCCGTCCGGCCGATACGGGTATGACGACCTCCGGTATCTCCACGCCAAGGATGCTGGTGGTGAGCCTGTCGACTCCGGCGCGGTCAAGTTCCCCGTTGGCCTCCTCCATGCTCTTCAGCGTGATCACCATGTCGAGGCGCTTCTCGTCGCATACGGCAGTGACGCCGAACACGCTCTGCACGTTTATTATGCCGATGCCGCGTATCTCCATGTAGTTGCGCGTGGCGCTCGACGCCGACGCAAACAGCGTGTTGTTCGCGACATCCTTCCGGACGCAGGTGAAGTCATCCGCGACAAGCGCGTTCCCGCGCTTTATCAGCCCCATGGCGGTCTCGGACTTCCCGAGCCCCGGGGCGCCGCGCATCATCACGCCGAGGCCGGACACGTCGACCGTGGTGGCGTACATCTTTACCGTCGGCGCGGCCAAGGACTCAAGCACGAACGTGCTCGAGTGCATGAGGTTTCTGGTGAGCAGTGGCGAGGACAGGATTGCGCATCCCGCCTGTACGGCGATCTCCCTTACCTCTTCGGACACCTCCATGCCGGCGGCGAACACGACACAGTACGCGCCATGGTCAAACAGGGCGCGGATCCGGTTGACCCGCTCGCCCTTGTCGAGACTGAGCAGGTACGCCTGCTCGGCCTTGCCGACCACCTGTATGCGGTTGTTCGCGAAGTTCCCGAAAAAGCCGGTGAGGGCCAGCCCCGGACGGTACATCATCGGTTCAACGACCGGATGATCCAGACCGGAATCGACGACAACGGAAAGCTTGAGGCGATTGCGCCCCGCCTCGACGAACTGCCGAAGGGTGAAGCGCGTAGCCGCACCGTTGCCGTTATCGCCTGCCGTACCCATGCGCCGACCTTCCCGTCATTCCGTCAGTTGCGGGCAGACCCCTTCCGGGCCGCGCGCACGTTGCCCTTGCGGGCCTTGACGCGCATCCTCAGCAGCTGGCGCTCCGCGCGAGACGCGGCGGTGTCGATCACGCTCTTTGCGGACTCGGAGAACTCCTTGGCCCCAACCGCGGTGGCGCCGAGGCGGTTCGCGACGACTTCAGCCATGTACATGTGCCTCTTGACGTCGATGTCAATGACGCAGGACACCTTCGTGACCTTGGGATATGCCTTGCAAAGCTTTTCCATGCGCAGCTGCGCGTATTCCTTAAGGGCCTCGATCCGCACGTCCGAATGACGCATCGCTATCTCTATGCTTGCCATACCGTTTTTTCCTCCTTATTTTGTTTCTACATGTGGAAATCCGCGCCAAGGTACTTGGCCCGGACCTCCGGATCATTTACCAGTTCATTCGATGTGCCTTCCTTGAGAAGGCGACCGTTATATACAAGATACGCCCGGTCCACAACGCTCAGGGTCTCGCGCACGTTGTGGTCTGTGATGATTATCCCCAACCCCTGGCCGCGCAGGCGGCGAACGATGTCCTGTATGTCGTTCACCGCAAGCGGATCGACGCCGGCGAACGGCTCGTCGAGCATCAGTATGGATGGACGCCGCACCAGTGCGCGAGCGATCTCAAGCTTCCTGCGCTCCCCGCCGGAGAGCGTATACGCCGGCTGCTTCGCAACCTTCATCAGGTCGAACGTTGAAAGGAGCTCCTCGCAACGGGACTTCCGCTCCATGGACGACAGCCTGAGCGTCTCGAGGATCGCCATCACGTTGTTCCATACGGAAAGCTTGCGGAAGATGGACGCCTCCTGCGCCAGGTATCCGATCCCCCTGCGCGCCCGCATGAACACGGGCATGTTCGTGAGGTCGCGCCCTCGAAAGGTCACCTTGCCCTCGTTTGGCTTCACGAGCCCGACTATCATGTAGAACGTGGTTGTCTTGCCGGCTCCGTTCGGGCCGAGAAGCCCCACTATCTCGCCGCACCGGCAGCTCACGTTCATGCCGTTGACCACGGTACGGTCACCGTATACCTTCACGAGCCCCGTGGCCTCGAGATCCGGTTCGCCCAGCTCCGAGACCATCTGGTTCATCGCATCTATGACAGGATCGCCCATTTCCTATTTTCCGATGAGTTTCTTTACGCTGCCCTGCCCGCCAATGCCTCCCGGCATCGTGATGACGGGATTCTCCACCTCAACCTGCTCGGAATCCAGCCAGAACGTGATCCTCTCGCCCTTGACGTTGGACCCCTTCTTGCCGTCCTCGCACAGCTCCGCGGTGATTTCGTCGCTCGAGTACATCACAACCCTGCCGAGCTTCTTGCTGAACGTCGCCCGTGCGCAGTAGGCCCGCTTGTCCTCGTTCGTTATCGCCACGTGCCCAATGGCGACAAGGCGCTTCAGCTCGTTCGTGCCCTCAAGGAACAGGAAGAGACGATCAGCGTGCATCTGGTACTGGGTGTCATCGACATGAACGTTGCGGTCAAACAGCACCACCCCCTCCTTGCGGTCGTAATCCGTGCGGTCTGCCGTTATGATCGCGTCTCGCTCCGGCTGCTTGACGGCCTTCGCCTTCTTTTCCGGCTTGGCGTCGCCCACCCTCTTTTCTCCGATTCCCTTCACAGCGGGGACTGCCACCCCTGACGCCGGGGCCTGCTTGACGACTGGGACCTCGATTGGCTTGGGCGGATCTGCCGGCTTGGGCCGATCGGCGGGCTTCTCCGGCTCCGCAGCCGGCTTCTCGGCGACCTTGCCCTCTTTCCCCGCGGACTTTGGGGCCATCTCCGAAAGGAAAGAGCCAGTAGGCGTCGCCGCCGTAGCCGGCTTCCTGAACATTATGGCGTCGGCGGACGCATCGGCAAGCACAGCCGGCGCCGACACGCCGCAGAGCGGGATTGCCATGATCGCCATCAGCCTCGCAATCGCCATGCGCCTAAACATAAAACCACCTCTCATTTGCCCAAAACCTCCCCCGCGTTAAGCTTCAACGCCTTGGTGCGTATCTCCGTCTGCGAGAATATCTTTATGAATTCACGGTCGAACGAGAAGTAGATGCCTCGCCCGCTTATGCTCGTGCCTTCCCAGTCCATGTGGGCGTTCCCCTCGACCCATCCGGACTGGGACTTGCGGTCCACGATGCAGTTGTCCGCCGTGAGGTAGGCCTCCACAGTCCTGCCATCCTCCTTGTACTGCTCCACCCTTATGGTCTCGCCCCAGATGAAGCCAGTATCCATGAACATGAAGGCCTTTTTCGCCCTGAGGCGGCTCTTCACGGCCCCATTGGGGTAATACTCAAGCGGAAGCGCAACATTCTCCGCCGGCACCTCGATGTTCTTTACGCACTTCGCGTACTCCGACCGCAGGCGGAGCATGTCGGAATCGTCGCCGCGCTCCGCCAGCCATTTGCCGGAATCGAACGCCAGCAAACCCGTGATCGCCAGGACGGAAGACATGAACGCGAGCGCGGACTTCACTTCGGGCCTCCCGCCTTTGAACCGGAGACGATGCCGTGGATGGCGATCAGCGTACGCCAAAGGCCCTCGACATCCCTGAAGGCGATCGCATTCGCCGCATCGGAAAGAGCCTTCCTGGGGTCCATGTGGGTCTCCATGAACACGCCGTCCACGCCAGTGGCGACCGCCGCCCTCGCAAGGGCCGGCGCGAACCGCCCGTCGCCGCCGGACCCTGTGCCCAGCCCGCCAGGACGCTGGACGGAATGCGTGGCATCCATCACCACGGGATAACCGAGCTCGCGCATTATCAGGAGAGAACGCATGTCGGCAACAAGGTTGCGGTAGCCAAAGCTCGCGCCGCGCTCGCACAGCACTATCCGCCTGTTGCCGGTGGACTCTATCTTCCGTATGACCTGCGCCATGTCCTCAGGAGCCATGAACTGGCCCTTCTTGACATTCACGACGGCCCCGGTCTCCCCGGCCGCGACCACAAGGTCGGTCTGCCTCGCGAGAAACGCCGGGATCTGCAGCACATCGCACACCTGCGCGACTCTGGCGCATTGCCAAGGCTCATGCACATCAGTCAATACGGGTATGCCGAACCTCTCGCGCACCTCGGCGAGGATATCCAGGCCCTTGTCTATGCCGGGACCGCGAAACGAATCCACGCTCGTGCGGTTTGCCTTGTCGAAGCTGGCCTTGAAAACATAGGCCACCCCCAACCTGGACGCCAGGGAAGAAAGACGCGCAGCGAGATCGAGAGCCATCTTACGGCTCTCGATCACACACGGCCCGGCTATGAGCGTCAAGCCTCCGTTCCCGATCGTGACGCCACGGTCAACGTCGATTTTTCGAACCTTCATGAAAATTACATCATCTCCAGGGCGTAATTATACCAAAAAGTGGACGCTTGCGCGGAATGCTTTTTACCGAAACAAACTCGCCGTGCCGGGAGCCCCCGCGCCCATCATCGTCAGGAAACAACGCCGGTTCATGTCGTTTCCCTTCCTTGTTCGATTCCCCGATCCCAAGCCCGTTCCCTTACACGGCCGGCGGTCACGGCGCGACCGTGACCTTCACGGGTGCGCGGAGGGCGGCCGCGAATTCGCGCACGGCCTTGTGCCACGCCTTCGCGTCCGGCAGCAGGCCGTCGTCGCCCGCGCTCGCGCCGCTCCACGCCGCCCCCGCCCAGTAGCCGGACGGCGTCCGCCCGGCCTCCGTGAGCAGGTATTCGCAGCCGAGCGCGTCCGTCGCCGCCATCGCCGGCGCGTCGCCGGGATCGAGGATGATCGCCGTGCCGATTGAGCCGGTGTGCGGGCCGTCCGCGTCCTTCGGCTCCCAGTTCGCGATCCAGCCGTCCGAGGGGTCGCGCGCGACCTCGCCGTTGTGCCGACGCGCCGCGCCGCAGTCGAGTCCGGGTCCGATGCGGACGCCCTCGGGCGCCTTGCCGCGGAAGCGCGGACGGAAGTGCGCGAAGAACTGCCCCCGGTCGAGCGTGACGCGGCGCGTCTCCTCGCCGAACCCGCCCCACGCGGGATACGTGAGCTCGAACTCCGCGCGCACCGGCCCGCACTGGATAGCCTTCGCCTTCGACCAGTTGCGCGAGAACGACCAGGCGTTCGTCGCGTCCACGGCGCCGAGGCCGCCGCAGCCGCGCCCGGCTCCGACAACGTAGGCGTCCATCCCCTCGCCGTGGTCGCGGTGGTACGAGCGGCCGCGCGCTCGCTCGGCGAGCCAGCGGTGCAGCACGGGGTAGCGTACGCACTTGTTGAACACGTCGATGCCGCTCGAGACGAGCCCCTGCCCGGCGGGCGCGGGCCTCATGATCGCGGGGCCATAGGCGCGCGCTCCGAAGCGGTCGTTCTCCCACGCGAAGTCGTCCAGGCGCTCGGGCAGGTGCTGGCCCCAGCAGACGATCGAGAGGTCGGCCTGGGGCAGCGAGGCGTCCGAGAGGATGCGGAACTCGCGCGTCTCCCTCGGGGCGAGCGCCGTCGAGAAGAGGAGCGCACCGTTCTTCGCGTCGTCCTGGTACGGGACGGGGACGCACGCGGCGACGTCCCACACGCGCACCGCCGTGTCGCCGGGACGGAGGCCGAGGTCGGCCCACTTCACGCTCACCGTCTCCGCCGGACGCGCCACGTCGAGCGGGTTCTCCACGCGGACGGCCTTGCCGCCCGCCAGCGACGCCATCGTCGTGCGCGCGACGAGCTGCTCGACGGGCGTCAGGTACACCTCCATGTTGCCGCGCGCGTTGTTCGCCGTCGAGACGATCCAGCGCCCGTCGCCGCTGAAGTGCGGATGCGGATCGGGGTGGAGGCGGCTCTCGCGCCAGTTCGGCAGGCCTGCGGGACGTTTCGAGTAGACCTCCACCGTCCGCCCCGTCTCGCGGTTGTAGAACTTCACGTTCCACGGGCAGCCGCGCCACCACTTCGCCGGCGACGTGTCGTAGACGACGTATCTCTTGTCGGCAGAGAGCATGCTGTGCGTCGCCTTCGTGTCCGGGCAGAAGCACTCCTGGCGTCCCGAGGCGAGGTCGGCGAGGGACTGGTGCCAGACGCCGCCACCGCACCAGCTGAAGCCCTGCCCGTCGTCGTCCCAAATCTCGTGCGTGGCGTAGTTCTTCTCCCGCGCCGGCACCATCTCGCGCGAACCGTCGGGGCGCACGAGCCACATGCGCGGATAGGCGTTCGCGTGCGCCGCCGAATACGCCTTGCCGTCCGGCGTCTTCCAGCACGCCTCCCACGCGCACAGCGCGAGGTCGCCGCGCACCGGATTGACCTGGCCGTGGTTCGCGAAGAAGTCCGTCCGCCCCCAGCTCTCGTACTTCCCAGTCGCGAGTTCGACCATGCCCTGCACGTAGTTCGTCGCGCCCTCGGGCAGGATCAGGCGCGTGTCGAGGAACGCCCTCTTCCGGTCAGGCGTGAGCGTGAGGTGCGTGAAGGGATAGCCCACCTTCGCGCCGCCCTCGAGCAGCTCGGCGGGGAAGTCGCACAGTTTCACCTCGACCGTAGGCGTGCGGAAGTCGCGCCGGTAGAACGCGAGGTCGCGGCAGTAGACCATGTAGTCGTCCTTCACGTCGACGAACGGAATCTGCCCGTCCACCTCGGGAATCTCGACCATCTCGTCCTTCAGGAAGTCGACGAGGGCCTTGTGCTTGCGGTTCGGCGGACGCTTCGCGAGCGGACGCCCCTTCGCGTCGAAGTCGCTGAGGCGCTCGTTGCGCGAGACGTCCACGAGGAGGAAGCGGCCGTCGGCCGTCATCGACTTCGCGGTGAAGGAGAGGGACTGGACGTTCTTCTCGACGCCGCCCGAAAGCGCGTATGAGACGACGCCCGAGACGGGGTCGACGCGCTTCTCGAAGAGCTTCGAGGTCGCCGGCGTGCGCAGCCCCGCGAGGACGCCGCTCTTCGTCTCCAGCAGCACGGACGCGATCCAGAGCATCGGCGCCTGGCCGTGGGGGTCGCCGTTCACGCGCGGCCGGTCGAAGTAGTACTGCAGGCTGTCCTTCTTGCCCGTCCCCACGCACACGTCGGAAATGTTCGCGAAGGCGTCGAGCCGCGCGCAGAGCGCGAGCCAGGCCCGGCGCGCCGCCGGGCCGTACTGCGCCGGGTCGAGCCAGCCGCGCGCGACGCCCGTCGCGAACGCGTACGCGAACATCGCCGTGCAGGAGGTCTCGCCCCAGTTGCGCGGATCGTCCGGCCTGTCCACGAGCTGGCTCCAGAGGCCGTCCGGCCGCTGGTACTTCAGGAGCGTCGCCATCATCAGGCGATACCCTTCCAGAATGCGCGGACGGTATTCGCTGTCCGCCGGCAGGCGGTCGAGGACGAGCGCCATGCCCGCCGCCATCCACCCGTCGCCGCGCCCCCAGACGTATTTCACGTCCGGCGCGTGGTAGAAAAGCCCCTTCGCCGGGCCGTCCTTCAGCTGGAGCTCGTCGAGGTAGAGGCACATCTCCCGTGCCGCGCGGTCGATGTAGGCGCGCCTGCCCGTCGCGCGGAACGCCTGGCCCTGGAGGACGGTGATCATGTACATGTCGTCGATCCAGAGCCGCGTCTGCGGCGTGCAGCCCTTCGCCCAGTTGGCCTCCTGCACCTCCTTCGGCGGCGCGTGGCGCTCCTTGAGCGTTCCCTCGCAGGGCGGCGTCCACTGCGCGTCCGCGTAGAAGTTGCCCATCTCCAGGCAGCGCGGGTCCTTGTTCGCAAGGTAGATCTCGTAGGGCAGCGCGCCGAAGACCGTGTCGTCCACGTGGTAGGGGCGCGAGCAGCAGCGGTTCTTCGGCCGCCCCGGCAGGAAGTCGTCGAAGAGGCGGATGAGCTTCGCCTCGCGGGCCTTGTCGCCGTCAAGGCGCGCGCAGGCGAGCGCGTTCACCCAGAGGGAGACGACGGAATACTGCACGGCGCGGTTCCAGCCGTAGCCCTCGTTGCCGTGGTAGCCCCTCGGACGGTAGTTCTCGGGCCGCGAGGAGAGGAACTGGTCGGTGATCCGCCGCGAGACCGTTCCGGGGTCAGTCCCCTCGGGCATGTCGCGGAAGTGCGGCGCGAGCGGCGACTCCGCCGCGCAGAGTCCCTGCGCGGTCAGCGCGAGGCCGAGGATTGCTGACTTGACCAGTCGATTCGTCATGCTTGTTCTCCTTGATCTGCGAATGGGCGGTAGGATACCAAAACGCCGCCGCACCGTCCATTGCAAATCCCGGATCATCCGTTACAGCGGCAGCCGTACGCGGAAAGGCGGCAAAGCCCCTTTGCCGTGGGAGATGCCTCTATTTGCGTTGACCTGCGATTCCTGAACGCGGTCTGTGGTATACTTCGCCGCATGAGACGGATAGGCATCTACGTGGAGCGGCACAGGTCGTGGGGACGGCAGGCCTGCGAAGGCATCTGCTCATTCGCGCAGGAGCGGCGGGACTGGTCGCTCTCGATGCTCGAGCCGGGCGACTTCAGGTCGCCCTCCCTGCTGTCCGGGTTTGACGGATTCATCGCGCGCGTTCCAGACGCCCGCGTGGCAGATGCGCTGAGGTCGACCGGCAGGCCGGTCGCGGACCTCACGCGCGAAGCGGCCTCCGAAGGGCTTTTCATATGCACGGCGAGGCAGGACAACGCCGCCATCGGCGATCTCGCCGCCCGGCACTTCATCGAGCACCGGTTCACGAACTTCGCGTTCTGCGGCTATGCAGAACGACGCTTCTCGAACGAAAGGCGGCATTCGTTCATGAGCCATCTCGCCCTCAACAGGTTCAGGGTGGAGACGTACGACTGCCCGCCCACTGCGGTGCAGGATTACGACACCGCCACCGCGAGCCACGAGGCATTCGCCCCCGCGCCGGACGTGAGGCGCCTGATCAGCTGGCTCAGGAAGCTTCCGAAGCCAGTCGCCGTGTTCTGCGCAAACGACTATCGCGGCCGGCAGGTCATCGAGGCCTGCGCGGACGCCGGCATCGGAGTGCCCGGGGAAGTGGCCGTGCTCGGGACGGACAACGACACTCTCGTCTGCAACTTCGTAACGCCTACGCTCTCGAGCATCGACCCGGACGTCATGGCCCTCGGCAGGGCCGCGGCCGAATCCGTCTCACGAGCGCTTGACGGCGATGACGCACCCGCAGGGCCGGTCATGGTGCCTCCGCGAGAGATCGTCGTGCGGGCATCCACGGAGACGTTCCCCGTCGATCCGCCATGGCTGTCGGACGCGCTCGTGTTCATCCGGCGGAACGTCAGCCGCCGCCTTTCCGCCGCCGACGTCTACTCGGCGGCGGGCCGTTCC
>CAVFWS010000011.1:0-10645 GCA_963626295.1 Clostridium sp. CAG:138 | reverse complement strand
GTTCCCATACGCGGGTGGATGCCGCATTCCGCGACAAGCTCGGCACAACGGTGCAGTCGGAGATACGCCGCGTCGCGCTCGCCGAGGCGAAGCGGCTGCTTGCCACGTCCGGCATGCCCATATCCGACATCGCGAAGCTCACGGGGTTCTCATCACCCCAATACTTCTGCAACGTATTCACCGCCACGTTCGGGATGCCCCCATCGGCTCTTCCCCGAAAGGCGTGATGGGCGGTTGCCTGCCTCCGCCCTCGAAACACGCCTGACCGTCAATCCCTCTCTTCCACCGTGGCGAGAGAGAAGTTCCATACCCCTGAGGTGCGGCACGTGTCTATCACCTTCACGAGCGAGTCGTAGGAGGTCTCGCGGTCTGCGCGAATCACCACCGGCTGGCCCGGATAGAACTCCGCGACCTTCGCGAGGCGTGAGCCCAATTCGGCAAGAGAGAGCCTTCTTGCGTTGACCGTGACGGACCCCTCCTTCGAGACGTTCAGGATGACCTCGCCGGGGAGGCGTCCAGGCGTCTCCGCCGAAGACGCCGAAGGCAGTGAGATCGATATCTCGCTCTCCCACTGGGAGAACACGCTGGCGGTAACGAAGAAGCACAGCAGAAGGAATATGACGTCAAGCATGGACGTCATCGACAGCGCGGGCGGCTTCGCCCGCCGCCCTCTATCCGCAAACTTCATCGGCCATCTCCTCGAGCTGGGCCACACGCCTTGCCGTACGGCGCCGGAAATAGGCGTAGGCGGCAAGCGACGGGATCGCGATCGCGAGACCGAAGATCGTCGTGACGATCGCCTGCGAGACTCCCTGCGCAAGCACAACGGGCTTCGCGCTGGCGGCCACGTCGGAGGCAATGCCGCCAAATGCCGAGAACATGCCGAGAACGGTGCCGAGCAGACCCACCAGCGGCGCAATAGCGGCAATGTCCGCAAGCCACTCCACCGAAGAATGCATCCGGTCCGCCATGCGGCCGCCTGCGGCCGCCGGGTCGCGGGACCGCCTTATCTCCTCAAGCATGTAGCGCAAGGCGCCCCTGCGCTGGGCAACAAGCAGGTATATGCACACCGCGAACGCGATGACGGAAAGCCCGGCAAGCACCCACATCAGCGGACCGCCGTAATCCCAAGCCTGACGAAACGTTATTGCATTCATCTGATCATCCTTCCAAGACTTGCGATGCGCCCACCTCGGACATCTGCCGCCGCCTATGCGGCAAGGTGCAGGTGGCTGCTTCCCGACCGTCTCCGGTGCGGCCAATCAACCATGTCAGTCCACTTTGATGTCCGCGTTTACGTTCCTCGAGAAGAAGAGCGCATAGGCGCACAGGTAGGCGAGGCAGAAGCCCGGAACCACGTACGACATCATGTACCCGCACTTGTCCGCAATCGTGCTCTGCAGCTGGGGGAACACCGCGCCGCCGAAGACCATCGTCATGAAAAGGCCGCTCGCCGGAGCCGTATACTTCCCAAGCCCCTCAACCGCAAGGTTGAACGTGCAGGCCCACATGATCGAGGTGCAAAGTCCGCACAGGACGAACAGCAGCGCGGTCAGCGGCACCTGCTGCATCGCGAACAGCGAAGATATCCCGGAGAAGTTTCCGGTGAACACGGGCATGACAACGCCGACCCTGGTGGTCATCACGCCAAGGACCACAAGGAGAAGCCCCGTGCCGGTGGTGGCGGCAAGCATCGTGCGCGAAGATATCTTGCCCCCGATGGAAGACCCGACCAGACGCCCCACGAGCATCAGGAACCAGTACGTCCCAACGACCGAACCCGCGACGGCGGCAGGGACAAGGCCGGGGGTGGTCTTGGCCATTTCCGCGAGGGGCCCGTCCTTGAGCCAGAAGAAGAGCATGGACGGGATCCCGAGCTCAATGCCCATGTAGCAGAAGATGCCGAACACGCCAAGGCGGCAATGGCGGAACCTCAGCGGCGAGAACGTAGGCACGGTCTCGCCATGCGCGGAGACGCGCCCGGCATCGCCGAACGGAAGCATCGCGATCACCACGAACGCCGCCGCGAAGATAGCCATCGCGATGTACATCACGAGGTTCACGTCCGACACGCTGACATCCGCCGTGGTGCCGGCGAGCCTTGCAGCCTCGAGCTTCTTGAGGGCCTCGCCGATGAGCGCGCCGAGCACGATCGGGGCGGCAGTGCCGGCGAGCGAATTGATGGAGCTTCCCGCCATGTTAAGCTGGTTGCCGCGCTTTCCGCCGCCGCCGACGGTGTTGAGCATCGGATTCACCACCGTATTGAGCATGCATACGCAGAACCCGCAGATGAATGCGCCCGCAAGGTACACGAAGAAGTTCGCCGGCACTCCGGCCAAGGAGGCGCCCTGGAGCACCTCGCCGGAAAGCCACTGCACGAAGATGCCGCCAAAGCCGCAGGCGATGGCGATCAGGGCGGTGGCCTTGTAGCCGAGCTTCATGATCATGCGTCCGGCCGGTATCCCCATGATGAGGTACGCGAGGAAGTTCATCGTGTTGCCCATCATCCCAAGCGTGTTCGATCCGTTGATGCCCGGCTGGGCCTTCCATACGTCGCCCAGCGGCGCCGCAAGGTTCGTGACGAAGCCGACCATGCCATACAGGGCGAACATGGTGACTATGGCTATCAGGTTGCCTTTCTTCTGATTCTCGCTCATACTCTATTCCTTTGTGTGGTGTTTGAATGATGTGCCTGCGGAACGGATCCGACTCGGCGGCTGTCGCCTACTGCCGCACGACGTGCGCCCCCTCCGACGGCTCGATGAGCGCACACGAGGGTTCGTCGCCATAGGCGGCCCTGTAGTCGGCGGTTATGGCCGCAGCTATCCGGTCTGCCGCCTTGGGGTCTACGAGCAGGCAGCAGCTTCCGCCGAAGCCGCCGCCGGAAAGCCTTGCCCCATACACGCCCGGAAGCCTCTTCGCGGAATCGACAATCGTGTCCAGCTCCGCGCAGGAGTTCTCGAACCAGTTGCGGCTCGACTCGTGGGAATCGAACATGAGGGCCCCGAAGGCCTTCACGTCCCCCTTCTCGAGCAGCTCCGCCCCCCTGAGCACACGCTCGTCCTCCCCGATCGGGTGGATGGCGCGCCTCGCCTCCGTCTCGTCAAGGCCGTCGCGGTAGAGTATCCATTCGGCCGAAGAGACGTCGCGCAGATGCGTGACGGGATGCCTCAGCACCTTCGCGAAATGCGCGGCCGCGTCCTCGCAGGCCCGTCTGCGGATCGCATACGCCCCATCGACAAGGGCGTGCTTCGCGTTGGACTTCACCATCATGAACGCCACGGACGGGCCGAGGCTGACGGTCTCGAACGTGCAGGTGCGGAAATCGCTCTTCACGAGCCCTCCGGCCTTGCCGAACAGCGATGAGGCCTGGTCGAGCAGGCCGCACGGGCAGCCCGCGAAAGTGTGCTCCGCCTTCTGCCCGACCTTCGCCAGCTCCACCTTGTCCTTCCTGATGCCGTACATCTCGGAAAGCGCGATCGCCGCGCACATCTCGAGCGCGGCCGAGGACGAAAGCCCGGCCCCGAGCGGGATGTTGCCGAGGAACATCCCCTTCCACCCGTGCCTGGCTTTGGCCGGCTCGCCGCCGAATAGCCAGCAGAACGTTCCGTTCACGTAGTTCTGCCACGTATCCTCGTCGCGCTTCGCGCAGTCCGCGAGCCTGTACGACACCTCCTTCATGAGATCCCCCGCGACAAGGCGCACCGTGTCGTCATCGCTTGGGGCCACCGCGAAGAACGTCCCCTTGTCTATCGCGGCGGAGAATACGAGCCCCTCATTGTAGTCGGTGTGGTTCCCAAGCACCTCAATGCGTCCGGGCGCGTAGGCCACGACCGCCGGCTTCACGCCAAAGTGGTCCGCGAATTTGCCGACAAGCTCGTCATGTACGTTCTGGTTAAGCATCGCATCACTCCTGTTCCGCTGCGTCACACCTGCCGGAGCAGGGCAGCCACGGCCGCGCCTACCATCGGCGAGTTGTTCGGGCATTCGATAAGGGCGAACGACACGTTGCGCGGGCCGAGCATCTGGCCAAGCTCCTTCTGCACGATCTGCGAAAACGACACCGTGCGCGTCTTGTGGTACACGGATCCGTCAACGCACACGCATACCGGCGCCGAGCTGTCGCTTCCGCCGCCCGTCTTGACGATGAACGCCGCAAGGTGGATCGCGGTTAGTATCGCCGCGCGCTCGAACACGGGCATGGCAAGCCTACGCGCCATCGCGGCGTCGTTGGGATCGGCGAAGACCTTGTCGAGCGGATTGGGGCGGCCGCAATCGAACCTTGCGCAGAAATTGTCGAGGTGCATGTTCTCGAGCGACGGCATCGCGGCTATCTGCCTCGAAGCCGCCTCCGTGAAGAATCCGGCCTTTGCTGCCGCCTTGAATATCTCGAGCCCGATGCTGCCGAGATACGCGCCGGAGATCATCTTCTCGAAAATCTGCCTTCCGGGGTCAAGCGACTTGGAGTCCATAGCCACGTCGAACTTCGACTGCGCGATCCTGGAGAACCCGCCGGACTCGGAGTTCACGATCATCTCCACCGGATAGTCTCCGGGCGGAAGCTTCGCTATGCCGGCCGTCTTCTGCACGTACGCCACATTCGTGCCGGTGCCGAGGATGAACCCGATGTACGCGGAGAAGCGCTGGCCCGGCCTTTCGCAGACCTTGCCGGCGAGGAGCGTGGTGACGGTGTCGTTCAGCACGAGTATCTTGGACGGCGAGAACGAAAGGCGCTTCCTGAGCTCGGAGCCGATCCACTGGCCGACTATCTCCGGGGCCTGGATCTGCTTTGTCCAGTGCAGGAGCTTCGCATCGCCATCCGGCGCGGCTTCGCAGGCGTACGAGAAGCAGAACCCTACGGCGGGATCGGCGACGAACGGCTTGGTGCGCTCAAGATGCGCCGCAAAGGTCCCGTAGAAATCGTCCGGAGAGACATACCCGGCCGTGCCGGGCATCACCGCCTTCTCGAGGTGGTCGATCCTGGCCTCGCACGACCCCTGCGGAAAGCTCACCGTGCCGGCGCGGAGGTTTGTCCCGCCCGCATCAAGCACCGCAACCGGCGTGTCGCGGCAGAGTTCGCCGGACGGGGAGACGTACGTGGGTATCATCGCAAGGGAGGACGGCTCGCCCCTTAGGCCAGCCTCCATCTCCTTCATGAACGCGGAGACGAGCGCACTCCTGTCCAGCTGCTGAGAGACAAACCCGTTTGACTCGAGAAACTCTTCTGGCGTCTGCATTGTATCCTTTCTTGACAAACCAACACTTACGGGTCGCTAATATACCAAAAACCCATCTCCAAAAGCAAGGGGCGCAGAAACGGCGCCTCAGCGGAAAGTCAACCCGCCGGGGACCGGCTGCCGTCCCGGCCTGAGCATCCACACGCCAGGCTCATGCACGCCCCTTATGAAATCCGCAAACGGCAAGGACCCGTCGCCGTCCGCGATCGGCACCTTGACCCCCATGAACTCGAAACTGCCGGACTTCACCGGGTTCGACATCCCATCTACCGCATGGAGCGCCAGCGTCGTCTCCGCCACGGAACATGGCGGCACCGTCACGCTGACAGACCAGAAATCCTCCGCGTGCGGAACCGGTATGGACTGAAAGACAAACGTAAGGGTCTTGTTCTCAGGACTTTTCATGTCTAATCCAATTTTCGCGCATCGCCCTCACGCTGCGGGAGAATATCTGGTCCACGTTCGCCTCGGTCAGGTCGAACATCTCCGCGACCTCCGCGCTCGACAGGTGCATGCGCGTCTTCAGCAGCAGCACGTACGCCTTGCGCGGGTCGTCGTTCCAGAGGTCCTTGAAGCAGCGGTGGGTCATCAGCCACACTTCCCTCCTTGCGACCCCGTGGTCGTCAACGGGGATCGACATCGGCTCGCCGCTGTCGCTGCGCTCCGCCGTGCCCTCCAGGGAGAACTCGCCGTGCCGGTTTGGGTTGGCGCGGGTGACGTATCCCCGCACGTACTGGCGCATCCAGCCCCACAGGCTGCCGCCGTCGTTGCGGAACAGGCTTATCTTCCCGCGCCCGATCATCTCCTCGTACAGCATCCCCATGAGGTCGCCATCCGTGATGCAGTACTTCTTCGCGAGATCCGCCGAGCGCATGGAACGCACCTCCGGGACTATCACGTTTTCCCACACGAGCTTCCACCCGGCGTCGCCGCCGGCCCTCACGAGATCGTATGTGCTGTCGTCCGTGCCGTCCATGCGCCTGTTCTCCACCATGCGCTACCGTGCCGCACCTAACCTCGATTCGAGTATCTTCGCGACACGCTCCGCGTCTTCGGGGGTATCCACGCCAACGCCCTGGTCATCCGTCCGTATGACCGCGATCCTGCCGCCCATCCAGAGTGCGCGAAGCTGCTCAAGCCTCTCCGTCAGCTCAAGCGCACACGGAGGCTCTGCGACGTACCTCTTCAGGAAGCCGCCGCGATATGCGTAGATGCCAAGGTGACGCACATACAGCCCCCCCGCGAGATCCGGTTCATGGTCCCGGTCGCACGGGATCGGGCATCGCGAGAAGTAGAGTGCGCCATCGTCGCGGTCGAGCGCGACCTTCACGACCGTCTTCGCCGCAAGGTCGGACGCTGTCCTGATCGGCGAGACCGCCGTGGCCATGTCCCATTTCAGGTCGGACTTCATTCGGGCGACAAGGCCGTCAATAAGCCCCGGATCGATCAGGGGCTCATCCCCCTGGATGTTCACGAGGATGTCGTCGTCGGCGAAATCCCCCGCCGCGCAGGCGATGCGGTCCGTGCCGCTCGGCAGTTCGCTTGGCGTCATGACCGCCTTGCCGCCATGGGCCTCGACCGCATCCTTGATGCGAAGGTCGTCAGTGGCCACAACGACATCGTCAAGCGATCTCGCCTTCTTCACCGCATCTACCACCCACGCGACAAGGGGCTTGCCCGCAAGCATGGCCAAAGGCTTGCCGGGGAAACGGCTTGAGCCGTACCTGCTTGGAATGATGCCGACTGTCTTCATAGTCCTTTCCTCACCTGAAATGCCGATGGGCTGGCGCCATGCCCGCGACCGTCACTTGCCCGATAGCCCCGGGAAGTCAAGCGTCGCAAAGTAGTCGGCAAGGGTCTCGGCCCTCCTTATCTCCTTTACGCCGCCATCCTCCCTAAGCAGGAGCTCTGCGCTGCGGAGTTTCGCGTTGTACTGGAACCCCATCGCGTGCCCGTGCGCGCCGGCATCGTGGATCGCAACGATGTCGCCGGGCCTCATCTCCGGGAGTTCCCTGTCTATCGCGAACTTGTCGTTGTTTTCGCAGAGCGACCCCGTCACGTCGCACTTGACCACGGGGCGGTCCGCCGCGTCATCCGCCATCAGCGTGATGTGGTGGTAGGCCCCGTACAGGGCGGGCCTCATGAGGTTCGCCATGCAGGCGTCAAGGCCGACGTACGTCTTGTACGTCTTCTTGACGTGGCGCACACGCGACACGAGCCAGCCGTACGGCCCGGTGATGCAGCGTCCGCACTCCATGTACAGGCGAGGCTCAGGGTAGCCTTTCGACGTAAGGCGCTCCCTGCACGCCTCCCCAATGCCATTGCCTACGAGCTCAAGGTCCATCGCCTTCTGGTCGGGCCTGTACGGGATGCCGATCCCGCCGCCGATGTTCACGAACTCGAACGTGATCCCCGCTGCCCCGGAAATCTCCGCCACAAGGTCGAAAAGCAAGGTGGCGGTATCGATGATGTACTGCGGATCAAGCTCATTGGAGGCGACCATCGTGTGCAGGCCGAACCTCTCTACGCCAGCCGCCTTCATTGCGCGGTAGCATTCGAGGAGCTGCGGCTTGGTGAATCCGTATTTCGCCTCTTCCGGCTTGCCTATGATCGCGTTGCCGCCCTTGAGCGGACCCGGATTCCAGCGGCAGCACATCAGCCTCGGGAGTGGCTTGCCGGAAGCCTTGAGGGTCTTCACGAGGAAATCCCAGTGCGTTATGTCGTCGAGGTTTATTATCGCGCCAAGCTCGGCGGCCTTGAGGAACTCCTCGGCCGGGGTATCGTTCGACGTGAACATGATGGATTCGCCTACGTTGCCGACGGCCTCCGCGAGAACAAGCTCCCCGAGCGACGAACAGTCGCTGCCGAACCCCTCCTCGCGCAGGATGGACATGAGGTGCGGGTTTGGCGCAGCCTTTACGGCAAAAAACTCCCTGAAGCCCCTGTTCCAGGCGAATGCCGCCTTAAGCCTGCGGGCGTTGGCCCGGATCGCCCTCTCGTCATATATGTGGAACGGCGTTGAATACCTGGCGGCGATATTCCCTATCTCCGCAGCGGTAAACGGTGTTGTCTTCGTCATGTATGCTCCTTGCATAAACAGGTTGCGTATTGTACCACAAAGATCATGCAGGAAGGGAACCGCATTCCCGCTCCTTGCGGAACCCAGCCGAAGATGTCCACACGTTAAGTCCGATGGCATTATCGATTCACTTACGCATCGCTCTTCCGGCGGTTGCAGTCGGCGCAGAGCATCTGGCAGTTCTCCGCCGTCGTCTTGCCGCCCTTCGCCCACGGCGTGATGTGGTCGGCCTGCATCTGCTCGATCGCGAACTTCTTTCCGCACCTCACGCACTTTCCGCCCTGCCGCTCGTAGGCGGCCAGCCGTTCCTCGTCGTCGAACGCGCGGATGCTCAGGTGTCGCTCCTCGCCCGTCAGCAGATACGGGACGATCCCGGACTTCTTCGTGACGTCCTTGTCCTTCAGCAGACGCTGCGTCTCCTTCTCGATCCACGCCGTGTCGAGCTTGGCCTTGCCGTAAAGGGCGTACCAGTGTCCCCAGTCAAGCCCTTTGAGGATCTTCACGCGGTCGCTCGTGTGCTTGAACTTCGCCTCGATCCACGTGATCACGCTGCTGAAGTAGCTTCACAGCTCGCTCGCGTCCGTGTCGCCGTCCTTCTTGCGCGCGGCCATGAACTCGCGGATCGCCGCGTCGTCCTTCTTCCCGATGAACCACTGGATCGCCCGCTCCAGGCACCCTTGCCGCTCGAACTCCGCCACGACGTAGTTCCGCGCCATGTTGACCGCCGGACAGTTCCGCTTCGAGAACCACCGCTTCGCGTCCGAGACCCACGGTCCGTGATACACCGCGTTGCGCATCTCCTGCGCCGAGAGCTCCTTGCCCGCGACGTTGATGCGCTCGAACCACCTGATCTTCTCCTCGTCGTCCCCGTTGCAGAAGTAGACCGTCAGCTCGTAGTCGAGAAAGTCCTTCTGCCGCTTGTCCTCTTTCTCGCCGAGGATCCCGAAGTAGTGTCCGTCGTAGGAGAAGTCGTTGTTGAAATACTGGCAAATCGAGATCGTGCGCTGCTGGCCGTCCATGACCTCGTAGCCGCCGTCGTCGCGCACAATCCAGTACATCGCGTTGAGCGGAAAGCCGTGCATCACCGAGTCGATCACGAGCATCCTGTCCTTGTGGTCGTAGACGAACTCGCGCTGGTAGGGCGGGCGAATGTCCAGTTTCCCGCCGTAGCCGTAGACGCCCTCGTCGCCTTCATCGCGATAGCCCGCCACGAGGTCGCGGATCTTGATCTTATGCTGTTTGATGTCCATCTTTCCTCCTGATCACGATGCGGTCGAACATCCTGACGATGCGAGAGCCTTCCTCTCTATAGAACGTCGGTCCTCCGTCGCACCTCCCCATCCGTTCCCTGACCTTCGCCATGTCGGCAAGCTGGAGGCTGGTCCCGACAAGCTCGAACTGGTCGGGGTTGTGGTGGCAAAGGTAGGTGATCGGCACACCGATTTCGCCGAAGTAGTCCACGGGTATGTCCGTGTAGCGGTTGCAGTCGATGGCGTCGTAGTTGAAATACTTGAAGTTGACGGCAGGATCGTATTTCTTGTAGAGCGTCAGCGGCTCGTGCCGCTTCGTGACGTCAAGGTTCGTGTACCAGACGATGTTGCCGAGGCTGTGCCACTTCTGCCCGCGGTCGTCCACCCAGGCCCGCGCACCCTCAAGCCGATAGCAGTCGGGGACCATGAAGTTCATGTTGCCGTAGTTGTAGCCGAGCCAGAGCTGGTTCGACATGAAGTAGGGGAATATCTCCTTTGCCTTTGCGTGGAAGTTGTTCCCGAGGACAAGGAACTTCTTGCCGCGATTGATGAGAAGCGGGAGAAAATCAAGGAATCGCGAGAACGGCGGGTTTGTGACGACGATGTCCGCCTGGTCGAGGAGGCGGAGGCATTCGGGGCTGTCGAAGCTGCCGTCGCCGTCGAGTTCCTTGACGGCGATCTCGTCGTCGTCCACTTCGCGGTTGCCGTTGGCGTCGCCGTCGTAGATCTGGTAGACGGCCTTTTCGCACGTCTTCCGCGTGAAGAGACCGACGTCCTGACTCTTGTAGCAGGTGGCGATGACGCGCTTGAGGCCGAGGATCTCGAAGCTGCGCGTGAAGTACTTGAAGAAGTTGCTGCAGCGCGGGTCGTCGCAGTTGCAGAGGACGGTCTTGCCTGCGAACTGCGCACGGTAGTGGCGCACTTCGTTCTCGATGTCGGAGAGCTGCGTGTAGTGCTCGTCGTTCTTCTCGTTCTTCGAGCGGTTGATGGTGGTGTTGAGCGCGCGTTTCATGGTTTGCGACACATATTATACCAAAGTCGGCAGGAGGAATTTGGGAACGGCGTCATTCCGGGATCGC
>CAVFWS010000010.1:0-32038 GCA_963626295.1 Clostridium sp. CAG:138 | reverse complement strand
TTCCTCTGCGCGGCAACGCGATTGATGAGCGCGTCCATTTCGTCCATGACTTGCGCATGCGGAATTCCTGGACATTCCGCTGTAGATGCAACGGAAGCGCCAAATTATGCTATACTGACAGGCAAATGAAGCGGTCTTCTTGCCGGAGCGAACGGAAGCGGCACACGATTGCAAAGGTGCTTTTGCCGACGGAGGGTGTCGTCTGTGTCAATCCTGATGACATTGCGGCTGAACTAGATCCGACCAATCCGCCTGCCGCTCGGATTCAAGCCGGGCGGCCGGAAATCGTCGAAAGAATGACTCGGATCGGAAACAAGGCCGTCCATGCCGCACAGGATGAGCCAAAAATCGTAAATCGCAAATCACCATCCCAACTTTCCTGTTGAAAAAAAAAAACATAATGGTATCATATGCGGACATCAGACCTAATTGCAAGGAGATGCCATGAAAACGATACTGCCTCGGTTGGTTGCCGCCACGGCGCTCGCGTTCGCGGCGACGGACTGCTTTGCGGACGGACCCGTCAACTACTGGAACTCCAGGAACGGCACCTACGTGTCGGCGGCGGACGCCTTCAGGCTCGACGACGGCTCGGTCGCGGCCTGGACGAACGGGAACGTCCTGATTGCGGGTTCGAGCGGCTATCCGTCCTGGGCGGGGAGCAGCTTCAACGCCCGCACGACCACCTTCGACCGGGACGTCGACGCCTACGCCGTGAGGTACTTCAGCGGCAGCGCCACATGGAAGGGCGAAGGCGCGCTCTCCATCGGCGCGGGCGGCTACGACACCACGAAGTCCCCTGCGACGGAGGCGGAGGTCTTCTCGTTCGACATCCACACGTTCGCGATGGCGGGCCTGCGCCTTACGGCGTCCCAGACATGGACCGAATGGTCGGGGGACTTGCGCTTCAGCTGCCCCGTCACGGCAGCGGAGGGCGTGACCGCCTGGACAATCTCGACGCCGAAGACGCCGAAGTGGGGGAGTAAGCGGTGCCAGACGAGGATCGCCTCTAAATGCGACCTGTCGGGCGTCATGGTGACCTTGCAGGGCTATCAGGGGCTGATGCTCGAGACGGAAGGCGCGGAGCTGAACGCCGACGTGCTGCGCATCGAGGGCGGTCTCGCGAGGCTGGTCTACGCGGAGGCGGCGGGGAACGTCGTCGACTCGCGCTACGCGAAGTCGCTCGTGCTCTCGTCCGGCGGCTCGCCGGCCATAGTGGACGAGGCGGGCGCGTGCGTGGGGAGCGTGGTCTACGGCCTTGACGGCATCCGCGTCGCGTCCGGGGAGTCGGCGATCGGCGATGGGCAGACGTATTCGGTGAAGGACGGCGGCGACCTCCCTGTCGCGGTCGAGGCGGACGCGACGCTGACCGTCGCGTCGAGGCCTACGGCGGGGCGGCTCGTCGTGACGGGCGCCGGCTCTGTCGCCCTGAGCTCGCCCCCCGATGCGTCCCTCGACTTCTCTGGCTTCTCCGGGACCGTGCAGCTGACGGGCCACGGCAAGATCGCCTCGCTTGGCGGGACGTTCCCGAAGGCCGCCGCAGTCTCGCTTTCGGACGTGGTGCTGCGCATCGATAACGTCGCCGGCTACGCGAAGCCCCTATCGATCCTCGGCATCTCGCGCGTGGCGCTGCCGCGCACGGCCGACTGGCCCGAGGGGATGTCTGTCGCCGCGTCGGACGGCACGGCCATCTACCTGCCGAGCGGCGCGGCGGTCGACCAGGAGAGAATCTCTGGCGGCGTGGTCAGGGCGGTCGGCCGAGGCATGGCGACGGAAGTCGATACGACTGTTTCCAAGGGCGAGGAGCTCGTAATCTGCGGGGACGGGTTCGCGTCCGGCGCGACGCTCACGGTGAGCGGCGGGGTTCTCGTGATGCCGTTCGACGTGGAGATCGGATCGGCCGTCCACTTCACGACGCACTCATCGCTGTCCGTGAGTGACCGCGCGACGGCGACGGCGATCGGCGCCTGGGAGTGGAACAAGGATGCCGTGGCGTGGATAACCATCTCGAACGGCAACTACGCGGTCGGGTCCGAGATCTGCAACGGACGGCTTCTGCTCATGAACGCCGGGAACGTCGTGAACGGCAAGATCCGCTGGATTGGCGGAGACCTCGTGTTCTCAGGGACGGACTGCAACTGGAGCATCGCGAGCGGCAGCATCGACTTCTGGTCGTCGGGCGGCAACTACTTCGGGTATCGCTACATGGGCATACTCGACGGCGCCCAGCTCGTATTCGAGGACTCCGGCTCCTTTGCGGACCCCGCTTCTGCCGCCGGGGGGCTGGACGTCCGGGGCACGGGAGCCGACATGCCGTGCCTCGAAATCGGGGCCGGTGCGCTGCTCGAACTGGGCGAGAACCGTTCGCTTGTGCTCGGCACGTCGAGCTGGCGGTGCCATCCCACGGTGAAGGTGAGCGGCGGCACTCTCCGGCTCAAGGGCCCGGACGGCGCGTTCCAGACGGGAGGCCTGACGGCGGCGGCGTTGACGGACGAGACCACGAGCGGCTCGGTGCAGGTCGATATCGTCGTCACGGACGGCGGCGTGATAGAGACGGATCGCGTGTTCAGCGCCTATCCCGTCCAGCACAGGGGCGACGCCGGCGAGTGGACCGCGTCGTGGGACGGCACTACCCTCTCGTTCCCCGCGTTCACGGCGGGCGCCTTCCTTACGCTCGACGGCGGCACGTGGAGGGCGGGCGGGAAGTTCGGCCTTTCGCCGCTCGCGGAGAACTCCAACACGGCGAGGAGCCGCAACGTCCTCTTCGCCGGCGTCACGAACGCCTTGTCCGACGCCTCCACCCTCCCGGACTACACGGCGGAGATAATGGTGACGATCGGCGAGGGGGGCGGCACGTTCGACATCTCGCAGGCGCAGGCGGGCGTGACGGCGGTCACGAACACGATCCTTGGCGCCGAGGTGCCGGCGGCGAACGTGACGGGCGGCCTCGCGCCGACGCTCGGGCCGCGCTGGACGCTGGACGGCACCCTTACGGTTAAGGGGCGCGGCGACCAGGAGTTCGTCGTGAACGGCCTCGACGCCGCAGCGCTCAAGCGCCTCCGGGCGGACGGCGCCACGCTGAAGGTGGTCTCCTGCGGCGAGGCGGAGATCGAAGAGATGACGCTCGGCGCACCCGCGGGCGGCGGGATCGTCGTGGAATCGGAGGAGGACCCGTCGCAGCATTTCGCCGTCTCCGTCGCGTCGCTCTCCGTCGCGGCAGGCGGCTGCCTTGACGCGTCGTTCTTCGACGTTGGGAACACGACCGTCGGCGACGTCGCGTTCGGCGAGGGCTCCGCGCTCTACGCGCGCGGGAATCCCGTCCCGCTGCTGTCCGTGACGGGCGCGGCGACGCTCTCCGCGCAGATGGGCTACTGGGCGGACGCCTCCGACGGGGGGACGGCGCTTGCGGCCGGATCGGTCGTCGTTCCCGAAGGCGGCGTGAGCTGGACGAGGAGCGACGGCTCGCGCAGGCGCTCTGTCCGCGTGACGGGGACGTCCATCGAGATGAATCCGCCCGGAACCGTCATCGTCGTCAGGTGAACCCCCTACCCACTAAACCCCTACCCACTAACCACTAAAATGAACCAGAAACCAATTGCAGTTGCCGCGATGGCGGCGTGTGTGCAGGCCTGGGCGGTCACGGTCTCGCCCGACATGAAGATCGTAGTCCCCGATGCGGACGCCACCGGCGTCTCCGCCGCGATCCGGGAGGCTGGCGGCGAGATAGCGAAGGTCGTCCACGAGGCGACGGGGATGAGGCTCGAGGTCGTCCCGGCGTCGCGCCATGCGGGCGGGGCGGCGATCCACCTCGGGGCGGATGCGGCGGCGAAGGCCGGGCTCTCGTCGGAGGGGCTAGAACACCTAGCCAACGTGGTAGCCGAGAAGGGCGGAAGCGTCTACCTCTACGGGAAGGACCGCCCGGGGCACAGCTCTCCGCGACCGTTTGGCTGGCGGCAGTGCGTGCTGCCGTCCGTCCGGGCGGCGGCGCGGTTCCTCGAGGCGTTCGCGGGCGCGCGCTACGTCGCGCCGGGCGAGACCGGCCGCGAGGTCCGCAGGGTGGCGAAGGTAGAGGTGCCGGACGGCCACTTCGACCGCGAGACGCCGCAAATGGCGTACGACTGCGGCCGCAACTTCACGATGATGTACTCGATGGCGAACGGGCTCTTCGGGTCCGGGCCGTTCCGCCTCTACGGCGGGCACGCGTATCCCGCCGCGTTCCCATACAGGAAGCTGTTCCCAGAGCATCCGGAGTACTTCGCGAAGATCGGGAGCAGCCGCCGCCAGTCGCTCGACCACAACCCGGCGATATGCATCTCGAACCCCGAGGTGCGCAAGCGGCTCATCGCCCACGTCGCGTCCGAGTTCGACGCCGGCTACGAAGCGGTGGAGCTCGGGCAGAACGACGGACTGGCCTTCTGCGAGTGCGAGGCGTGCGCGGCGTTCGGCGGCACGGAGTCGCGGGGCGAGAAGTTCTGGATCTTCCACCGCGACGTGGCGGAGGAGCTGAACAGGACGCATCCGGGCAAGACGGTGATGATCATCAGCTACGGGCTTACGCAGGCGCCGCCGCGCACGTTCAGGCGTTTCCCGCCGAACGTGATGGTGGAGCTGATGAGCTCGGCCGAGGCGACCTTCAAGGCCTGGAGCGCCTACGACGTGCCGCGCGGCTTCAGCGTCTACACGTACATCTGGGGCACGTACAACATGCCCGGCGTCACGCCGAAGCCGGCGTTCGACTCGCTCGTCGAGACGGCCCGCCGCTACCGCGCGAACGGCGTCCGGGGGATCTACCGCTGCGGCTTCGGCGAGCTCTTCGGCACGGAGGGCCCCGGCTACTACCTCTTCAACCGGCTGAACCTGGACCCGTCCGCGAAGCCACAGGCGTTGCTCGAGGAGTACTACTCCGCCGCCTACGGCGCGGCCGCCGGGGCGATGCGCTCGTTCTTCGCGACGCTCGACGCCCCGCTGCGGACGCACTCCTTGGCGAAGCCCGGCTTCAGGCTGCCGGAAGGCCCGACGCTCGCGAGCGGCGGCGGACTCCCCGCCAACGCTCTCGACCTGATGGCGTTCATCTACACGCCGGCGACGTGCGCCTCGATGGAGGGCTACCTGTCGCGCGCGGAGGCGACGCCGGGGCTGACCGACCGCCAGCGGCGGCGCCTCGCCCTGACGCGCCGCGAGTTCGACTACGCGCGCGACGTCGGGCGGATCGCCTGCCTCTACCAGGCGTTCCGCTTCAACCCGACGAAGGCGTTCTTCGAGCCGCTGGCGGACGCCATCGTCGCCCGGAACGCGCGGCTCGACTCGTACTACGACGGGAAGGGGCGCATGAGGAAGATGCCGGGATGGCCCGAGCTCAGGGTGTTCGACGATAGGGACCGGGCGCACCTCGGGCGGAACGGGCGCCTCGGCGCTACGCTGAACGCGCCGTTCACGTGGGACGTCTCGCTGATGCGCGAGAAGGGCGTGCTGCCGGGCGGCCCCGCCAAGGAGACGGCCGCAGCGGCGAGGCTGGCGGACGCGCCCTGGAACGACGTGGGCGGGATGCAGTTCGACCGGCTCGACTACGCCACGCGGTTTCGCATCGCGTACGACGACGCGAACCTCTACGTGGAGGTCGAGGCCGAGCTCCCGGCGGAGAAGAAGTTCGAGGCGAAGGGCCACGACGGTCATTGCTTCACCCAGGAGTGCCTCGAGCTCTTCGTCGATCCGACAGGAAGCCGCGGCAGGTGCTACCACCTGATCTGGAACCCCGTGCCGAACTCGTTCTACGACGAGGCGTTCGGACTCGTGGACGATCCGCTCGACCCGCTCTTCGACCAGTTCAACCGGGACTGGAACGGGAAGTGGTCGTACGAGACGTCCCGCGAGGGGGACGTGTGGCGCAGCGTCGTCACGATTCCGTACTCGTCCATCGGCGCCGCGAAGCCCGAGCCGGGCGAGAAGTGGCTTCTGAACCTCGGGCGCGAGACGTTCAAGCCCTCCGACCAGCAGATCGGGCTCTGGAATCCCAGTCTCGAGGGGCGCGGGATGCGCGACCTCGAGGCTCTCGGCGTCGTCGTGTTCAAGTGAGGGGGCGGATTATGCGCAGGTACATGATGTTCGCGGCGCTGCTTGTCGCGGTCTCCACGGCGGCCGTCGCCTCCGAGTTCAGGCCGGGGGAGGATTGGGCGATCGCCTACGCGCCCTCCGGCGGGAATGGCGTGGAGCGGGGGATGCGCGATGCGGCGCTCGCGCTGAGGTCCGTCATACAGGAGGCGTTCGGCGTGTCCGTACCCGTCTCGACGAACGCCGGGGATGCCGCGCGCGCCTTCTACCTCGGCAGGGCCTTCGCCGAGAAGGCGGGTCTCCCGTGCGACGGCTTCGTCGGCTGGGACAACGCGATCGCCGAGAGGGGCGGCAGCTTCTACTTCTACGGGAACGACAGGACGGGGGCGAGGCCGCAGTACGCAACGGGGTGCGTCGTCCCGAGCGCGCTCGCGGCAGTGCGCTTCATGAAGGACTACCTCGGCGTCCTCTTCGTGATGCCCGGTGCGGTCGGGCGCGAGGTGCCGAGGCGCGAGTCGTTCAGCTTCCCGGATGGCGGGGTGGACCGCGGCTCGGTGCGCAGCGAATACCAGATCGGACGGAACTTCGACTACGCCTACAACCTCGCGAACGGCATATATGGCGGCGGGGCGCTCTACAGCTACGGCGGGCACACGTATCCCGTGGCCTGCCCCCGCAAGACGTACTTCAAGACGCATCCGGAGTATTTCGCGATGAAGGCGGACGGCACGCGCGTATGGGGCGGGTCGGACGGCTGCCAGCCGTACTGCATCTCGAACCCCGGTTTCCGCAGGCTCCTCTACGACGAGCTGCTCCGGCGCTACGACGAAGGCGCGGACATCGTGCAGCTTGCGCAGAACGACGGCCCCGTCGGATGCGCGTGCGCGGAGTGCCGCGCCCTTTACGGCACGGGCGACGACTGGGGCGAGAAGACGTGGCTCTTCCACCGCGAGATCGCCGAGCGCATCCTGAAGGACCGTCCGGGCAAGCTCGTGCACATCATCAGCTATGGCGACACGGATGAGCCGCCGAAGTCGTTCAGGGTGTTCCCGCCGAACGTGCTCATCGAGGTCGCGCGCTATTCCGACAAGGACATGAGGCGGTGGGACGGCTACGTCGTCCCGCACGGCTTCACCTACTACGTCTACAACTGGAGCTGGTATCCGCTTCTGGGCTTCACGCCGAAGCGTTCGGTAGCGGGGCTTGTAGACCAGATCCGGGTATTCAACCGGTACGGGATGAAGGGGATCTACCGCTGCGGCTACGGAGAGATGTTCGGCATGGAGGGCCCGGCGTACTGGGTCTACAACACGCTCGTCGGCGATCCAGGCGCGGACGTCGCGGCGGCGCTCGAGACGTACTACCGGGGCGCGTTCGGGGCGGCGGCCCCGGCGATGAGGCGCTTCTACGAGGACCTCGAGAAGCCGCTCTCTGAGGTGGAGAGGCTCAACTCGACGAAGGCGAGCGACCTCGTGGAGTCCACGCTGAGGCTCGCGAAGGGGAAGGACCCCGTCGCCGCCCTCGCGCACGTCTACACGCCCCAGCGCCGGGTGCGGATGGACGCCGCGCTCGCGGAGGCGGAGCGCACGCCGGGGCTTTCCGAGAAGCAGAGGAAGCGGCTCTGCCTCGTCCGCACCGAGTGGGACTACGTGCGCAACGTGGGCGCGATCGCCTACGACTACGTGGAATACTTGAAGCATCCGACCTTCGCGGCGTGCCAGGAGATCCTCGGCCTCCTCGACGAGCGCAAGAGGATCATCGACATGAACTTTCCGGAGGGGAAGGTCCGCGCCGTGCCGGGATGGCACGAGCTGCGGCTATTCGGAAGCCCTCCGCTCTCGCAGTTCAGGGTCAACGGCCGGCTGGGCGCGCGGATCGAGAAGCCGCTCCTCTGGGATGTCGAGAAGATGCGCAGATGGCGCATCGTGCCGGGCGAGCGCATGACGCCGGAGGAGCGGCGGGCGGAAATCGAGAAGGCGGGCCTTAAGCCGCTTACGGGCTTCAGGCCGGTAGACGCCAGTCTGCCCGGCGCGACCTTCAAGGAGTATCCTGACGGCACGGGCTTCACCTTCGGCCAGGGCACGAACCAGCACGTGCGCGTCATGAAGCGCATGGGGGCGGCGGAGGGCGTACACCCCGGGAAGACCTACCGCATCACCTGGCTGACCCGCTGGGAGGACGTGCACGCCGACCGGTCCTGGAGGGGCTACTACTTCTCGGCGGACTGCAAGCCCTTGAAGTATCGCGCGTCGGGGATTCCGACATCGCTGAAAATCCCCGAGAACCCGCTGCATTCCGGCGACTCCAGGGGGTGGGTGCGCGAGTCGGGCGTGATGACGGTCTGCGACGAGCCCGGGTTCGCGAGCGACTTCATATTCCGATTTTGGGGCGGACGCGACGGCATCGCCGAGGTGCGCGACGTCACCATAGAGGAGATGGAGTAACGCCCCTCACTTTTTGCAAAAAGTGAGGGGCGTGAATTTCCGATTCCTCGGAAATGTTACATAACCGAGTGGCTGATTCGCTGGGCGGAAACGGGATGCCAGCCGCGAAATCTCGCTGGAATCTTGCGAACTCCCGACGACTCGATGACTTGCGAACTTGCGAACTGGTATGCAGTTGACGCAACCAGACACAATGGGTTGTGCTTTGCGCTCATACTGCGGCAACTGGTTATGCAGTTGGCGTAACCTGTCGCAACATCTTGTGAAGTGTTGTTGCCCTTTACCACAATTGCTTGTGCTTGGTTGCATCAACTGCATAACCAGTTCTTGCGGAATTGCGAAAGTTTGTATGGTATTCGTTCAACGCAAGTCAAACAGCCACCCAGTTAAAAAAAGCGAGAGCCGATCATCCAGACATAGAGATCGCCTCTCGGTTTTCGTGTCGCCAGTTGTTTGCCAAGTGTGGTCTGTCCCAAGTGGAGGCCCGTCTACAGAATTCTTTGGCAACGCACCATCCCCTCACTTTTTGCAAAAAGTGAGGGGATGGTGCGGGATGGGGGAAACTTTGGTATACTCTTGCCCATGTGGAGAAATTCTTTTTGGAAGGTATGTGCGGCGCTGGATAATCCACATCGCCTGAGGCTTCTGCGGCTGCTGCTGGCGGACAGGGAATATCCGTGCGTCAACGAGATCGCGGACAGGATGGATCTCACTGTCGGAGCGACGAGCGCCTATCTCAAGCAGTTGCGTGAGGCGGGGCTTGTTACGTCGGCGTGTTCCGAGCGCCGCGTGTATTACCGCGCGATTCCGGGCGATGTGAGGTGCGAGACGGTTGTAGAGGCCTTCCGCCATTTCTTCGAGGCGGCGCCGTCGGAGGATCGGCTTCATGAATTGCTGAAAGTCATACGGGCGCTTGCTCATCGTCGGCGCAATGCGTATTTGCGCTTTCTGAAAGACCGATCCAGGGGCGGAACAGTAGAAGCGGCGAAGGCTCTCGATATGCCCCCGGCCACCATTGAACGCATCTTCAGCCTGTTGGGCCATGCGCGTCTTGTGGATGCGGCGGGCGCCGTCACGTATACGGGACGGCAGCCCGAGGATACGCTGATACGGGAGACACTGGCGTGACCGCCCTCACTTTTTGCAAAAAGTGAGGGCGGAAGGAATATGAGATGGTGTAAATGCGGCGTCAATCCTCGGAACGGGCGGCGTTGCCGTCTGCCGTACGGCGGGGATGAGTTTCACGTTGAAGAGGCGGAAGTCCGCTTTGCCAGTGAGTTGCTGGAGATATACCGACCCTATGTGGAGCATACGGCGATTTCGTTCGAGGTCGAGCCGCCGACGCTTGGGGAGTTCGAGGGGCGGATGAGGGCGACGCGTGGTGTGCGCTATCCCTGGCTCCTGGCCTGTGTCGGCGATCGGATTGTCGGCTATGCCTACGCGGGACCGCTCAAGAAGCGGGCGGCGTATGCGCGAAGCGTTGAGGTCTCGATATGCCTGGCCCAGGATGCGCATCGGAGGGGGTATGGGCGGCGGCTCTATCAGGCACTCGAGACGGTCCTGCGGACACGGGGATTCGCGAATGCCTACGCCTGCATTGCGTATCCGGACAGGCGCGATCCGCATCTCACGCGGGCGAGCGTACGCTTCCATTCCGCGCTGGGTTTCCGGCGCGTCGGGAAGTTCACGGATTGCGCGAGAAAGTTTGGCCGCCTTTATTCCATGATCTGGAGGGAGAGGCGTCTTTGACGCCGCTTGGGGACCGAAGGTCGAAACGCATCGCCTCCGGCAATGGCGGGCTATGATATAATTGCTCCCATGCAAAACGTAGATGCGATAGTCGCGGGAGCCGGCATTTGGGGATGTACCGTTGCGCGAAGCCTGGCGGATCAGGGCCGTAGGGTGCTGGTGCTTGAGAGGCGTCCGGTGGTGGGCGGCAATGTGCGCTGCGAGACCGATCCGGAAACCGGCATAGAGGTGCACACGTACGGAAGCCACATCTTCCACACGCATCTCGATGGGGCATGGAGCTTTGTCCGTCGCTTTGTCGAGCTTAACGGCTACCAGCACAAGGTGCTGGCGAGATATGGCGGTCGCACCTATTTCCTCCCGGTGGGGCTCGCGCTCGTGAACAAGTTCTTCGGGGTTGAGCTTGCTCCATCCGAACTTCCCGCATTCATGGCGGATGGGGCACGCAAGAGAAGCCTCTTCGATGCGTTCTTCAAGGGCTATACCTCGAAGCAGTGGGGCAAGCCGCCAGAGGAGATAGATCCCACCATAATACAGCGGGTGCCTGTTCGCGCCAGCTATGACGTGAACTATTTCAACGATGTCAACCAGGGGATTCCCCTCACCGGATACAATTCGCTTTTCGACCGCATTCTGGAACACCCGAACATTGTGGTCGAGTGCGGCAGGGAGTTTGACCTGCCCACGCACATGGCGAGTGCGCTTGCCGGCAAGCCCGTATACTATTCAGGGCCGATAGACCGCCTTTTCGGATACGGCCATGGCGAGCTCCCCTGGCGTTCGCTGAGGTTTGAGCGCGAGACGCTTGATGTCGCGGATTTCCAGGGCACGAGCGTAGTGAACTACACCGAAGCCGATGTCCCGTATACCCGCATACATGAGTTCAAGCACTACCATCCGGAGAATCGCGAGATTATGCTTCGGACTAAAACCGTGATAATGCGCGAATATCCGCGCGCCTGGAAACCGGGGGATGAGCCGTACTACCCCGTGAACACGGATGGGTCCCGGGCGTTGCTTGCGCGGTACAACGAGGAATGCCGGCAATATCCATGGCTCGTGGTGGGAGGCAGGCTCGGCGAATACAGGTATTACGACATGGATCAGTCGATAGACAGGGCCCTTAAGGCGTCTGCCGCGCAGATATGGTGACAGATGCCCCATTGTATTCATCCGACCTTGCGTGCGCCGATTTTATGGTATAATCAAACGCCAAAGGACACGTATCTGCAGAATTATTGAGGAGGTTTTAAGATGGCCTGTTTTTCCGTTCCGCTGACAGCCGCTGTAGTCGCCACGGCCGTGAAGTCTTCACTGCCAGAATCGGCGCACAGGAATCCTTTCGTATCCAGATTGGGTTGGCTTGGCAAGATGATGTTCGGAGGCAGCCTTATGCTGGCGATAGAGCATGTGTACCATGGCGAGATAACGTTTGCCCCTCCGTTCCTGACGGCCATAAGGGATGGAAACACTGCCGACATGCTTCGCGAGATGGCAACACGCGGCGTCGCGATGGCCGTTCTGCTTGGCATCGTCTGGGCAACGATGGTCTCGGTTTGCGTATGGCGTGAGCGCTCTCGCCAGATGGGAGCCGTGCCGCACGGAGCATGAGCCATGTGCGAACTGATGACGATAGCCGCAGCGCTTGCCTTTACGGCCCTACACCTTGCCGCAAGGCGGCATGGCGGCGAAAGCATCCGCCCTGCGCTGTTCACCACCATGCTGGCGCTATGGGGGGCGGCGCTCATGTGGGGCGTGGATTGCGTCGCGAATGCGATTGAGGGCGAGCCGCTACTTGATTTGAGTGGGGAAGACGCCATCCTTGGATGCATTGTGGTTCTTGCCGGATCTGCCATGTTTGCGGTTCTCGCGCTGGCGGGGCGGATCAGGGCGCGATCATCCGCAGCGTGAAGGGCATTGCGTCCTCAGGTTCGCTTATTTCGCTTTCGGCTTTTGCATTCACGGTTGCGGACGCAGGAAGGATTCCGCCGTTGCGGCGATTGATGCGCTGACGACTGATACGTAAATTGGGATGATGTTGCAATGGTAGACACGAAAACAAGCCTTGGAAAATTGTGCATGGCTACGCCTGTGACGACGGCGAGCGGCACGTTCGGGTATGGCATGGAGTATGCCGATCTGCTTGACTATGCCAAACTTGGCGCGGTCACGGTAAAGGGTGTGCGCCTCGATCCGTGGCCGGGGAACGCCATGCCGCGCCATTGCGAAGTCCCGGGCGGCATGGTGAATGCGATCGGACTGCAGGGGCCTGGCGTAAAGTCGTTTTTGTCCGATTATGTCCCGCACTACAGGAACACCGTATCCAAGGCGCTCTCAAGGAACGGAGCCTCAGATGCAATCGTCCCGCCCCTGATCGTGAACATATGGGGCGGTTCGGTCGAGGAATATGCCGAGGTCGCCGGAATGATATCGGCGGCGTCGAAGGACACCATCGGGGCCATCGAATGCAATGTGAGCTGCCCGAACGTAAAGCAGGGCGGCCATACGTTTGGGCAAGACCCGACAATCCTCGGCCGTCTCGTGAAGGCGGTGCGGGCATCGACGTCGCTCCCGCTCATAGTGAAGCTCGCGCCAAACGTCCCCGACCTTAGACCCTATGTGGCCGCATGCGAAGAGAACGGCGCGGATGCGCTCTCGCTGATAAACACCATCCCTGCCATGGTGATAGACGTCAAGACGCGGAGACCGGTTCTCGCGAATGTCTCCGGCGGCCTTTCCGGACGTTGCGTGCATCCTGTGGCCGTGAAGTGCGTCTACGATGCCCACCGATTCTCGAAGTTGCCGATCCTTGCGATGGGCGGCGTATATGGTTGGCGGGATGCCGTCGAGCTGATGCTTGCGGGCGCATCGGCGGTTGCCGTGGGGACCGCAACGTTTACGGATCCCGGTGCGGCGGCGTCCGTGGCCGATGGCATCGTAGCCTATTGCGAGGAGAACGGGTTCTCGTCCGTTCGCGAATTGACTGGCGCGATTGCCGCATGACTGTGATGGGTTGGCCATGTTTCGCAGATTCAGCACACCTAACGCGGTACTCATCTCAGGAGGGTCAAGCGGCATCGGCGAGGCGTTGGCTGTCGCCTGTGCCAAACGCGGTGTGCGCAACATCTTCATTTGCGGAAGGAACGCCGAACGCCTTGCGGCGGTACTCAAGCGTTGTGAGGCGGCGGCTCCCGCCGGTGCGGGGCCGATACGTGTCGTCGGACGGGAGCTGGACGTCACCGACTCTCGTCAGACGCGCGACTGGGTGCGCGAATGCGACGGCATTGCGCCGCTTGAGGTCGTATTCTCCAATGCCGGCATAGGCACTGGCGACGAGAATGAAGAGAACGTGCGCAGGACATTCGCGACGAATGTCGGCGGCGGGCTTAACGTAGTCCTCCCGGCCATAGAGGCGTTCCGCAAAAGGCGAGGCGATGATGGCGGCGGATCCAACAGGCGGCAGATCGTCATAACGGCGAGCATAGCGGGATACGCTCCGCTCTCCACGTGTCCATCGTACGCGGCGACAAAGGCGGCGATGAAAAGCTGGGGATTGTCGCTGCGCGGCATGCTCAAGCGCGAGGGCATGGCGGTGAACGTAGTATGCCCCGGCTTTGTGCGCTCGCGGATAACCGAACGGAACACCTGTCCCATGCCGTTCTTCATGGAGGCGGACAAGGCGGCAAACGTAATACTCGATCGTGTAGACCGCAATGTCGGGCTGATCGCGTTTCCGTGGCCGATGCGCCTTGGGGTCTGGCTCATGTCCATTCTGCCGTGGCGGCTCTCTGAGGCGATCTCACTCATGCTGCCGGAGAAGACGTCGGGCGCAAGGGATGCGGGAGGGATTGCGTTTTGACTGCGCCGGAGATACTTGCGCCGGCTGGCGACATGACTTGCCTTCAGGCGGCTCTCGACGCAGGGGCCGATGCGGTGTACTTCGGCCTTGGCGAGTTCAACATGCGCCAACGGGCGGGCATCAACTTCTCGGTTGAGGATCTCCCCGAGATAAGGCGCAGGTGCGAGGCGGCATCCGCATTCGCCCTTGGCGGGCGACGGTGCCGCCGCACCGGGCCCGTAAGGAGATATCTCACGCTCAACGCGATAATGTTCGAGGACGAGATCGGAAAGGTCGAAGGGCTGATACGTGCCGCCAGGGCGCATGTCGATGCGTTCATCGTTGCGGACTGGGGCGTAGTGTCGCTGTGCAGGAGGCTTGGCGTGCGCTTTCACGTCTCCACGCAGATGAGCATTTCCAATTCCGTCGCCGCCGGTTTCGTGAGGGCGCAGGGCGCTTCGCGGGTCGTGCTTGCGCGGGAATGCACCCTCGCCGAGGTGAGGCGGATAGTGGAGACGTGCGGGATTGAGGTGGAGTGCTTTGTCCATGGCGCCCAGTGCGTCGCGGAGTCGGGGCGCTGCATGATGAGCCACGAGGCCTACGGATGCAGCGCGAACAGGGGCGAATGCAAGCAGCCCTGCCGCCGCACGTTCCTCGTCAAGGCGGTTGACCTTTATTCCGACGGTGCGGGGAATCCGGTACACGATTCCACCACGCAGTTCGTCGTCGAACCGCATACGGTGATGTCGGCGAAGGACCTATGTTCGCTGCCGTTCGTCGACAGGCTCATTGAAGCCGGCATCGCGTCGTTCAAGATCGAGGGCCGCGCGCGCAATGCCGAATACGTGATGACGGTTGTGGGCGCATACCGGGAAGCCGTGGACGCGGCGCTTGCCGGCAACTATTCTCCTCAGCTTGCTGATCGGCTTGTCGAGCGGACCAGACGATTCTTCCATAGGGAATACTCGTGCGGACTCTATTTCGGTCGTCCAGGGAAGGATCAGTTCACGGATACGCCGAACTCTTCCGCCACCGAAGTGAAGCGTCACGTCGGCGTGGTCATGGACTATTTCCTCAAGGCCGGAATCGCGCAGATAAGGATCCAGGATGCGCCAATAAGGGTTGGCGATCTCCTTCAGGTGCATGGCCCGACAACTGGCGTACGGGAATTCCGGGTGGAGTCGCTGAGGCGCGACGACGTGATTCCCGCGGTTGCCGAGAAGGGAACGTGGGTGACGATTCCCGCTCCGCGCTGCCGCGTCGGAGACAAGGTGTACCTGATATGCAAAGTGGCGGACAAGGCTTCCGCGTGAAGCGAGGTGAACCTTAGATGGCCTTCCTCAGGACACGCATACGATTGGTGGCGATGATCGCATTTGCGACCTCGTCATCCGCATTTTCCGCGAAGCGCGCTTCATTTGACGGGAACATGTTCGACGCCATGCTGAATTCCGCCATTGGCTTCAGCCAGAAGAACCCAGACTGCAAGGCGTCGCCGGTGTCGCTGCGGATGGAGCCGTCGGAAGTGATGGAGGTCTTCCAGGCGTTTCTTGACGTGGAGTCCGTAATGAGAAAGTCCGGCGAAAGGAGGATGAAGTATCTCGCGAAACTCAGGGCGCAAGGGATAGAGGAAGAGCCGATGTCCAAGGCCGGCGTGGCCTTCGAGATTGACGTGCTGAACAACAGGTTCGCGTTTGACAGATACGGGCGCCTCAGCTTCGACGATCGCTTTGTCGAGCCGGAGGAACGTCCTGCGCTCGACAGGGCGGCTTCCTTGTACAGGAGGTTCCACAGTCGATGGATGAAGGCCAATGGACGTACTGCGGCCGAGTGGACATCCAAGCCGCATCCGGACAAGACGCGTGCCACGGTTGCGGTAAGCCCGGCAGCCACGAACCGCAACGACGTCATTCTGGATCGCATTGCGGAATGGCGCATTCGCCGGGTCCCGGTGTTCAGGGGATTTGAGGATGACCGCTACCAGGAGCACGATGCGCTCATAGTAAGGTGCGTGGACGAGTTCAACCGAGGCCGGGCTGCGTGGGCCGGCGCCACGTCTGCGCAGGGGCGGCAGATCCCTGCGCTCACAACGGCGCTTGTGAAGTCCCACATGATAGAGGAGACGGGCGGGCGCGATGCCAGGTCGCTTGCGGCGTGGGATTCGGATCCGATGCAGGTGAATGTTCCGGGAGACTGGAGCGACGCGAAAACGGATGTTGGCCTCAGCAAACCAATCCGACGCAATGAAGGTTCCGCCGAGCAGAACATCAGGGCGGCCATCAAGTTCCTTGTCCGCAAGGGGTTCGGCGCGAGCGGACGGCGAGCCGGGGCGCGTCCGGACGGAACGTTCGATGGCTGGCAGACCGCGCTGAAACGCTACAACGGGAGACACGATGACCTCGTTGGCGGAAGGGGATATAGCGAAGTGTACGCAGAGCATATCGTTGAACGCGCCATGGATCCCAGCAGGTTCGTGGCCATAAGAAAGAAAGTGGACAAGTGAAAGTGGATGCTTGCATCGTGCCGGAGAGCGGTCGCCTTGGGTCTTGGTGCAGGCAAGGCACATCGGTGTGGGAGAGTGAATGATGATGACGAAGGTAATGGGCATAGTCAACGTAACGCCGGATTCGTTCTCGGACGGCGGGAAATACTTCACCCCGGAGGAGGCTGTCCGGCGAGCAAGGAACATCGCCTCAGAAGGTGCGGAGATAATCGATTTCGGCGCAGAGTCTACGCGTCCTGGCGCGGTCCCGCTTTCGTGGGAAGAGGAGTGGTCGAGGCTTGAGCCTGTGCTTCATCTGTATTTTGGGGGACGGGCGGACGGCGGCACCGGCGGCCGTCGTGTATCCGTGTCGATAGACACATACCATCCGGAGACAGCGGAACGCGCTGCGCAGATGGGTGCGGACATCATCAACTGCGTGTATGCCGAGCCGATTCCTGCGATGGCTGGACTGCTGAGGAAATTTGATGGGCTTGAGTTGGTGATGCCCGCCAGCTGCGTTGACCGCTACGCCGGCGATGGCGAGATAATGTCGCGCACGTACATGGATCCGATGATCGGGTTCGGAACGACACGCGAAGAGGATCTTGCGCTGATAAGGGCGACTGGCGAGTTGGCAAAGAAGGGGCGCGTCCTCGTTGGCGCGAGCAGAAAGCGGATCGTCAAGAGGATCACGGGCGAGAAAGTCACCGGCAAGAACATGGGCGGCAATCTCGGGATCGCCGTGTGGTGCGCATTGCATGGCGCATCGGTGGTTCGGGTGCATGATGTCCGCGAGACATATCAGGCGCTGAAGGTTGTCGATGCGATCGAGAGCGGCGATCTCTCATGAGCACGCGGACGCTGCGCGAGATTGACGGCATTTAAGCATTGGGAGCTGTTTTCACATGAGATGGATAGGCGCGAGCATTGGGGCGTTCCTCGGCGCAAACAGGGGCGGGCTTCTCGGTGGAGTGATAGGTGCGGTTGTCGGGAATTGGCTTGAGTCGAAGGTCCGCGACGGGCTTGGCAAAAGCGATTCGCAAGGCAAGGACGCCGCCGCAGTCGGAGGCGAGTTCGCGACGCTTGCGGCTCTTTCCGCGCTTCTGTCCAAGATGGCAAAGGCTGACGGGCACATTTCGGAGAGCGAGGTGCGCTATTGCGAGCGGGTGTTCGACATGGTTGGGTTGCGTGGGGCCAAGCGCGAATACTGCATCCGGGTGTTCCAGCGGACGAAGAACGACGCCCACAGCATATACGAGTATGCGGATTCATTCACGCTCATACAGCCCAGCATACACGTTAGGGAAGTGGTGTATGGACTGCTTTGGGACCTCGCCTGCGTTGACAACACGCTGTCGCAGGTGGAGCTTGACATCCTTCGGGCCATCGTCAGGAATCTGCGCATCAATCCGGCGCTGTTCGAATGGGAAGCCCGCAGGAGGGGCGTCAATACCGGCGCGGCGGGCGGCGCCGCGCCAGAGGAAGACCCGTATGAGACCATAGGCTGCTGCAGCAACGCAAGCAACGAGGAGCTGCGCAGCGCCTACCGCGAAAAGGCGAAGCAGCTGCATCCGGACGTGCTTAAGGCACAGGGGCTATCAGAGGAACTGATGTCCCGGGCGAATGCGCAGATGTCGCGCATCAATGCCGCATGGGCGAAGATAAAGAAGGAGCGGCGTCTCTGATCCCGTCCGGAGGCGGAGGCGCGCTTGGCGATCCATGTGAGACACCATGCCATGGCAGACGTTGTAGGCAGAGAAGCGCTTGACCTATCCACGCTCAAGCCGGACCTTCGCGACACCGTGTTGGCGATAGCCCATTTGGCCAAAGACGCCGGAGGGCGCGCATTCATGGTTGGAGGGGCCGTGAGGGACCTTCTCATGGGAAGCCGAACCGTCAAGGATGTCGACATGGAGGTCTTTGGCGTGGAGCCGCGGAAATTGCTGGACGCGATTTCCTCGAGATATCCCGTTGACCAATGCGGGGCATCGTTCGGCGTCCTGAAGATAAAGCATGCCGACGTGGATGTGGCGTTGCCGCGCCGCGAATCGAAGCATGGGATCGGACACAGGGGCTTCCTGGTGGACTCCGATCCGTGGATGTCGGTGAAGGAGGCGGCGAGCAGACGCGACTTCACCGTCAACGCCATATACCACGATCCTGTCGCCGGAGAGATTGAAGACCCGTACGGCGGCATCGCCGACCTTGAAAGGCGCGTGCTGAGGCACGTGTCGCCGAAGTTTGTCGAAGATCCGTTGCGGGTGCTTCGCGGAATGCAGTTCGTTGCGCGTTTCTGCCTTGCGCCCGCAATGGAGACGGTTGACATATGCCGCACCGTCACCATGGAGGATCTGCCGCCGGAGCGGCTGTATGGGGAATGGGAGAAACTCATCCTCAAAGGGGAACGGATAAGCCTTGGGCTGGAGTTCCTGCGCAAGACCGGGTGGCTGGACCATTTCCCAGAACTGCAGGCGCTTGTAGGGTGTGAACAGGATCCGCAATGGCACTCCGAAGGCGACGTGTGGGACCACACGTGCCGATGCGTCGATTCGTTTGCGAGAGGCAGAACGGGAAATGCCGGCGAGGATCTGGTCGTCGGGCTTGCCGTCCTTTGCCACGATTTCGGCAAGCCCGCCACAACCACGTTTCAGGATGGGCACATCAGGTCCCGTGGCCATGATGAGGCGGGTGTGAGACCGACGTTGTCCTTCTTGCGGCGGCTTACGAACGAGGAACGGGTGCTTAGGGAGGTGCCTCCGCTTGTGAAGTGCCATATGCAGCCGTTTGCGCTGTATCGGGCGAATGCAGGAGACAGCGCGATCCGCAGGCTCGCGCTGAGGGTGGTTCGCATAGATAGGCTAATCCGTGTGGCCCGCGCAGATCTTGAGGGGAGCGTGCCGCTGAACCCATGCACCGAGAAGGTTGACGCCGGACTCGATTGGCTCGCCATGCGCGCAGAACGCCTGCGCGTTGCGGCGGCGGCGCCCAAGCCGATATTGATGGGGCGGCACCTGATGGCTATGGGCTATACGCCCTCAAATGCCTTCGGCAAATGGCTGTCTGCGGCGTTTGACGCGCAGCTTGACGGACGCTTCACGGACCTTCAAGGCGCCATCGCATATTTCAAGGCGCACATCGCCCCATGATTCGAAATCTATTGGCAGAAGTCAACCCCAGCCGTTAATTCATGGCGGCGCTGCGGAACTCCACCCTGCGGAGGAACCGTATCTGGAGATACGTGAAGCCTATGAGCGCGACTCCGAGGAACCATGCCATCGTCGTCGCGGTTGAGAACCTGAGGTTGTTGTACGCCTCCTTCCATATCGCCAGGGAAAGCACGTTCGTGGCATCTCCCGGCCCGCCGAAGGTCAGCAGGAATATCGACCCCATCCCCTGGAACGCGGCGATGAACGCGCCCACGAAGTTGATCACCATGAGCGGCATGAGCTGGGGAAACGTTATGTGGCGGAACCGCGCAAATATCCCGGCCCCGTCAATCGCCGCCGCCTCGTAGTAGTCGGGCGGCAGGCTTCCGAGGGCCGCGATATATATCAGCGAAGCCATTCCGGCCCCCGCCCAAACCCCAGGCAGGATGCAGCACGTCATGGCCCACGCCGGATCGAGGAGCCACGACTGCCTCGGGATGCCGAATGCCGCAAGCATCTGGTTCAGCATGCCGCCCTCCGTAGGGTCGAACATCATCTTCCACAACAGCGTTATGACAAGCGCACTCGTGAGATGCGGAAGGAAATACACCATCCTGAAGAACACACGCCCCTTCGGTATCTCGGCAAGGAGTATGGCAAGCAGCACCGGCGTGGTGAATCCAAGCGCGATCGTCAGGGCGACGTACCACAAGGTCCTGCCCCATGCCTTCCAGAAACCGGGATCGGATGCGACCCGTATGAAATTGTCGAGACCCACCCAGCAGGCGTCCCCTACGATCTTGTAGTCCTGAAACGCCATCATGGCGCCCTTGACCAGGGGATAGTAGCTCCACACAGCAACGCTCGCAATCGCAGGCGCAAGGAACATCCACGGAAGGATCGGGCGCGAAGTGCGCGACGAGCCGGCATCCACGCGCTTCGGACGGCGTCTGCGCATCGCGAGCCACAACCCAACGGCAGCCAATGCACAACAGAGGAACGCGCCAAGCACCACCCTCGCGATCGGACGCCTCTCGTCCATTCGCGAACGGTCCGCATCGAACATCAGGCCTCGGTTGGCCTCCCTCGTGATAGAAGCAAGGGCCTCCGCGCAGTCAAGCTCCTTGCCGGAATCGCTGAGAAGCAACCCGAGGAATCGACGGCTGACGATGTCGCTCGCCGCCTGCCAGAAGCCCACGTGGGGTTCTGTGACCTTCCGTATCCGCCCAGCCTCAAGATCCCCGTACATCTTCCTTATGCCGGGCGGGATCTCATCGATGTACCTCCCGAGGCCGAGCCGCTTCAGGTCGGATGGCATGCACCAGCGCGCGCGGCCTTCACGGGCATTGACGCGAACCTGCTCATCGTACACATCGTTCGAGGCGAGCGCCATGAGCGCCTGCCACACCCTGTCGCGCTCTTCCTTGGGACGGTGCGCGACGCTTTCCGTCATCGCATAGAAATGCTTGTGCGCCTGAAGCACGGGCCGAAGCGTACTGTCGGCAGCGGGGAACGGCATCAGCCCGACAAGATCCGCCGGGAAATTGAGGTGCTCCGTAAGGTAGGCGACCAGATCCTCTCCGCCGAAAACGCACACAATGCCGCCTTCAGCGAACAGCCTGGCGATGTCGCTCGACACCGACAGCACCGGCAGCCCGCGCACAAGATCCTGCCTTACGAGCCGCTGGAGGAAGCTTGCCGCCCGAAGGCATTCCGGCGAGTCAAAGCAAGCCTCCCACTCGCCATCTGGATTGCCCGATCCCGACGCCTTCCTCCGAACGACATCGCCACCTGCGGCGCCTACCCACGCGAGATAGCCCCATGGCCTGTTCTCGATCGCAAGCGGACGCCGCCCCGGCTTCACGAGGCGTTTGCACCAGCGTTCGAAATCATCCCACGTCGCGGGCGGCGTTTCCGGGTCAAGCCCCGCATCCCTCACGATGTCCTTGCGGTACACAAGCCCGTAGTACGCCATTCCGGGCGTCGGCACCGCATATATGTGGCCGTCCCTGCTCGCCACATCGCGCCAGAGCGGGGGCGAATCCTTCCATCCCTCCCAATTCCCGTCTATCCATTCGTCAAGCGGATACGCAAAGCCCTGGTCGATGTCGTGCCGCAGTATGTGGAACCATGCCTTGTATACGTCTGGTGCGCTACCCCCGGCCAGCGCAAGCATGAACTGCGCCCGTCCGCCGCCACCCGGCAATGTGAGCCCTCCCCACTGCTTCGGATGGATATCCGGATGCGCCTTCTCGAACGCCCGCAAGGCCTTGGTGGCGGGATCCTCCGGATGGTTTGGCCTGTAGCACATGAAGAACGTCACGTCCGTCGCGAATGCCGCCGCAACAGACAATGCGCAAGCAAGCGCCGCCGCTATCTTCCCGCAAGCCATTTCAGCCACCGACGCAGAAAGTCCCGGTCTCGCCATGCGCGAGCCTATCCATGAATGCCGCGAACGGAGCGTTCTTCGCGGTGGCCACAAAGTCGATCTCCATGGCCTTGCGGCCAAGCTCGCGGCACACGTACCCATACGCAAAGAACTCCAGCGTCCGCCCCATCGCCCTGCAGCTCATCACGAAATCCGCTATCGCCATCCTCGCCACATCCACGACGACGTAGCACACGAGGCCCAGCTCGCCGAACCTGTCGCTCAGGCGGAACACGTACACGCGCTTGCCCGGATCTCCCAGGAGCCGACGGAAGTCATCCTCGTTTCGCCTGATCGTCGTCGCGTTGAACTGGTTCGTCTTGCCGGCCATCTGCGCAAGGCGCGGGATATCCCCCGCTGTCGCAAGCGACGGCGAGACCCTGAGCCCGAGGGTCTTGAGGTAGTCGGCCTTCGAGAACTCCATCCGCGCCGGATCGAGCCGCGCCAGATTCGCCGGGAGCATTGCGCGAAGGCGATCCTCGTCCGTCCTTCCCATGTCCGCAAAATACGTCTCCCCCAGATGTTCGGCGAGGCCGTCCATGCCCCGCGCACACCAGCGTTCCATGTCCTCGACGACCATCACCTCCGGGAGGTGCGCCCGCATCTGCGCCCGCTCATGGGAATTGTCGTCCACAAAGACAAAGCTGTCCCTCCCGACGTTGAGCGCCTTCGCCGCCGCGAGCAGATTGCCGGGCTTAGGCTCCCAGCTTACGCCAACGAAGGAGAAGTCGCCAAGCGAAAGCGGCATGTCGTCCCGGGCGAACGCGCGCTCTATCGGCGATCCGCCGCCCGATGCCGGATCGTTCTTGCTGAGAAGCGCAAGCATCACGCCCTTGGAGCGAAGCGCAAGCAGCCCCTTCTGGAACCCGACGTGCGGCACAACGGAGTCAGGGCCGTCTTCGCTCACGATGCCGCCCCACAGCGTATTGTCGGCATCAACGGCAAGGACTTTCGCCGGACGGATCGGGATCCTGAAGTAGAAATCGTGGAAGGTCTTGAGCCGCTCCACATCGGATATCGGGATCTTCGCGCCCCAGCGGGCCTCAAGCTCCATCACGAGGTTGAAGTGCCTTATCGAGTCCCAGTCGCCACGATCCGGATTCAGCCCGAGGGCGTCAATGGCCTCCCGGAACTCCCTTTCCGTTATGGCCGTCAAGCCTCCACCATGCCCTTCCTGATGTCGCCAAGCGTAGTGGCCGCCGCGCCCGCGCCAAGCCCCGCCCCGAAACCGGCGAAAAGCACCCGACCGCAGGATTCGGCAAGCCCATCCAACGCTGGCGCACTCCAATCCGCCAACGTCAGGGATGCGGAACACGATCCCGTGTTCGCGTACTTTTCCCCGCTGCCGGCAAGGGCGCCCCCGAGGCCAAGCGCCTCCGCGAGCTGCCGGACCATGTACATGTTCGCCTGATGCGGAATGAATACTGGACGATGTCCGGCAAGTATCTCTGATTTGGCGATGAATGATGCGAGAAAGCGGCGCACAGGCCCGGCGACGAAGCGGAACACGCCGAAGCCGTCCATGCGTATGCTGTCGCGGCATACGAGCGCGTCCGAACCGCCGCCATCGGTATGGAATCCGAACTCCCACGAATTCCCGCCGGGCGCAAGCAGCGTGGCCGTGGCCCCGTCCCCCATTACGGCAAGCGTCGCATAATCCGTCCGGTCGATCCATGCGCTCTGCACATCGCCATCGACGAGCAGCATCTTCTTGCCGGTCAGCCTGACGAGCTGGGTCGCCGAGAGAAGCCCGTATATCCAGCCGCTGCACGCCATCGACAGATCGTAGGCAACCGTATCCGTGCCAAGGCCAAGCGCATGCTGCAGGCGGGAGGAAAGGGACGGGAAACGGTCTCGCCCGGAAAAGCTCACGGCCACCACGCCCCCGATCAGGCCTGCGTCGACGCCATCTGTGGCGCGTTGGGCGGCCGGCAGCATGAAGTCGAAGACATCCTGACCCTCGCTCGCGACGCGGCGCGTGGGATATCCCGTGGCGCGGACAATGCCCTCGGCCTTCTCCGCACCGACAAGCGGCGCAAGCTCGGCAAGACTGTCCACCACATTGGACGGCACACAGCCAAATACGGCCTCGATGTCTACATTGTCAATTCTCATGGGAGACGATCCTGACCGTTACCTCGTAGCCATACCTCGCATTGCGGAAATAGATGGAGTCGTCCGGCAGGAGTTGCCGGATCGAGTGCAGCTCGCCGCCATCGGAATCGACAATCTGCCTGCGCTTGCCGTCTGCCGTCTCGTTGACGCGGAACCCCTTGCCGATCGAACGGGAAAGCGCGTCCGTGGGCAGAAGCGCAAGCGCCATGTCGAAAAGGACGTATTCGGGATCGAGGGCGGACGGAACCTGCGGTGCGCGTTCCCAGCGCAGGGTGTGCGGCCTCTCGACCGTAAGCGTCGCAAGCCGCATGTGCGGCGCGAGCAAAACGGCCGTGAACCTTTCGCCGTCGCCCTTCAGGACGCATTCGGCGACAAACGGCTCGTCCTTCCATGCGCCTTCGATCATCTGCACTTCCGTTCCGCGCACGCTCGAGAGGAGGGCTTCCGCCAGCGCGGCATTGCGCGGCTCCTCGCGCACCACCGTCGTGCGGCAACCGCACACGAGCGCAAACGCCGCCCCGATGCAAAGAAGCGAAAGACCCCTCACATTCACCTCCGCCTTCTGAGCGCCTCGCGGCAGACGAGGAGAGACAGCAGGATGAACACGAGCGAGACGATGCGATGCGCCCAGAGCAGGAACATCTGCCCGTCGCTGCCAAACACGTGCATCATCGGCATCACGGCGGTGAACACGACGCCGGCGGCGCAGACGAGCCACAGCGTCCACAGTGCCGCCGCAACCGGGGTTCCGACCCTTTCCCCGTGCCGCAAGAGCGCCATCGCCGCCACGGCGCCGGCAAGGACGCCGCCGGCGACCATGTGGAGCATGAGCCACCACCACGTCATGCCGCCGAGGCACCATCCCGCGATTCCGGACGTGGCAAGATACAGCGCCGCCGCCACGAACCCGGCATCAACGAGCCACTTTAACGCAGTCCACAGGAAATTGGTCGTGGAAGCAGCCACCCTGTCTGCGGCGCGATTGATCGCAAATGCCGCAGCCGCAACCGCAAACAAGCAGAGCAATGCAAAGACGGACCACAGCACCACCTTGAAGACGGGACGGCCGAGGAACGCAAGGTTGAACGCCGAGAAATACACGGGGGACTCGTATCCCTTGAAGAAATCGCTCTCCAGGGAATGGCAGGCCGCGCACCTATCCGGGTCTGCGCCGCGCGCCGCCCGTGCCGGACGCACATCATGCGCAAAAGCCCAGTACACGCAGTTGGAGCCATCCACAGTGGCGCGTCTGCAGAGCTCGACGCCTTCGCCGTTCTTGCGGACAAACGGCTCCTCAATGAACGGCACGTCCGTCTCCCAATGCGCCTTGCCGTATATGCCGACCCTGTTCGCCCGCATCGTGCGCACCTGCACAGTCCCGGAGGAAGGGTCGCTCCCTGAATGGCACACAGTGCAGGAAAGCCTCTCGAAATGGACAAGCGGGATTCCCACATGGGTTGGCCTGGGCCCGGCCCCGCCCTTCTCGATGTGGCAGGATGCGCAGCTCTTCGTCTTCATCCTGTGATCCATGCCGTTCTGGTGGCAGTCGATGCAGCGCATTCCGCGCTGGAGGTGCACGTCGCCGGCGATCCTGTGGGACGGCTCACCGACGACCGCCGCCACATGGCACGCGAGGCAGTTTTCGTTCCTGGGCTTCCCGACGCGGAACGTGCAGCGTCCCTTGTCGTCGAACTTCGCCGGATCGTACACCATCTTCTGCGGAACCTTGAACAGGTGATCGTCCTTGTTCTCGACGATGAACGGGTCCCAGGACGCATCCAGCCTCGCGTTCATCCCCTCAACCCTTGCGTAATCGGCGGCGGCCATTGCGGCGCCGCCCCAGTTCTCGCGCATCGTCTGCTTGGCCCATTCGCTCACGTCATAGGCGTCCTGCGAATGGCAGGCAAGGCAGTTCATCTCGAGCGGCCCGGTGACGAACCAGCGCTGGCGGTCTCCCGCGGCTTCCGCCATCGCCTCTTCGCTTGCCCCGATTCCGCCGCCGGGGAATGCGTAGCCGAAGTTCCGCACCCACTCCCAGGCGGAAAGCCCGCCCCTGTCGTTCAGCGACACCGTGCGGCAAGCGCCATTGGTGGAGCACAGGAACCAGGGTTCGCGGTTCACCTTGTTGACGACGTCATTCGTGCCGCCAGTGCGGAAATGCGAACCGCCCGGCATCTTGTCGACCTCGTGGCACTGTCCGCACGTCTTCTCCTGGGATATCGGAGCGGGAAGGCGCATACCGGCGGAGACCGTGTCCCCATTCCGGTCAACTGGCACGAAGCGATGCACCGGGACCGTCCGCCCGCCATTGAAATCGCCGGCCATCGCCACGGCGCCAGCAATTGCCGCAATCGTAAGTGCCACGAATTTTACGTTATTGCCCATATGCAACCCTTAACCCATTTCCTGTAAGCCAAAACCTGTAGCCGATTCCCTACTTGAAGTCGTTCCTGAAGTCCGCAACCGACTTGCGCGAACGCGCCTTCATGAACATCCTGATAGGTGCGCCCTCAAGGCCGAATCGCGCGCGGATCGCCTTCTCGATGTAGGACTTGTAGGCCGGCACGACCAGCTTCGGATCGTTCACGAAGAGGCGTATGGTAAGGGGATCGGCGCCGACCTGCAACCCGTAGTACACCTTCAGCCGCTTCCCGTTGCGCATCGGGGCGAGGGTCTTCTTCGTCGCGACCTCTATCGTGCGGTTCAGGATGCCCGTGGGCATCTGGGTGCGGACGCTTGACGCCACGGCATCGATCGCATCGACCGTCCTGCGGATGTTGTAGCCCGACTTCGCGGAACAGTACACCACCGGCGCGAACGACAGGAACGGCATCATCTGGCGTATCACATCGGTCGCCTCGGCCTCGACGATTCCCTTCTCCTGCGCGAGGTCCCACTTGTTCATCAGTATCACGCAAGCCTTCTGCGCCTCGATGATCTTGCCCGCGATGCGCATGTCCTGGCGCGTGGGGCCGATCTCCGACTCCATCGTCAGCAGAACGACATCCGCCTCCTCGATGGCCTTCTCGCTGCGGAAGAGGGAGAAGTTGTCTACGCTCGTCTTTGACATCTGGGTGTGGCTCTTGATGCCTGCGGTATCGACAAGCGTGTAGTGGCGGGCGGTAGGCCCTTCGCCGATGGTGAAAGGAACGTCAACGGCGTCGCGCGTCGTTCCCGGGATGTCGGATACTATCACGCGCTCCGCATTGAGCAGACGGTTTATGTACGAGCTCTTGCCGGCGTTGGGCCTTCCGACGATCGCCACGCGCAACGGCCTGGCGATCGTGGATTCCTCCTGCGGCGGAAGCGCGCCGACGATGCGCTCAACGAGGGAGGACATCCCGCGCCCATGCTCCGCCGACACCGGAAACACCTCCATGCCGAAACGCGCGAAATCGTCCGCCTTGTCGTCATCCTCGGGACGGTCGCACTTGTTGGCGGCGATTACGGTGGGGCAACCGGACTCGCGCACCCGCTTCAGCACCTCCTCGTCAAGCGGGGTGATGCCGCTCCGCACATCGACCACCACAACGCAAAGGTCGGAATCGCCGACCGCAAGCGCCGCCTGCGCGCGAGTCTCCTCCGCAAGCGGATCCTGCGAACCGGGGGTCTTGTCGAACGCGATGCCGCCGGTATCCACGAGCATGAACCGCTTGCCGAGCACGGTCACTTCGCGCGCCACGCGATCCCGCGTGACGCCAGGCTGGTCGAACACGATGGCGATGCGCTCGCGCGCAATGCGGTTGAAGAGAGCGGACTTGCCGACATTTGGACGGCCAACTATCGAAACTGTCGCCATAGGACACTACCAGACTATTTCCGAAGCCCTGAACACCGGGCCGTTCACGCAGCAGCGCGCATTCCATTCCTCGCCATTCGGACGCCTCAGCCTCTGGACGCAGGCGAAGCACGCGCCAACCCCGCAGACCATATGGCGATCCATGGATATCCAGCCCTTCGTCCCCGTCGACAGCGCACGCTCCGCGACAGCCTTCAGCAGGCCGTCCGGGCCGCAGGCGAACAGCTCGAATCCCTTCCCTTCCCTGCGCAACTCGACAAGCGCCTCGTCAAGCGGCCCGGTGACAAAACCCCTTGCGCCCTCCGAACCGTCATTCGTGGCCGCACGGACATCCACGCCGAGGGCGCGAAAGGCGTCCAGCTCCAGAAGGTCGGCCTTCGTCCTGCCACCCACAAAAAGGATCGGATGCCCCACCTGGCCGTCGGAAACCATGCGCTTCGCGAGGAAATAGAGGGGCGCAACGCCATAGCCTCCGCCGACAAGGAGCGGGACCCCTTCGCATTTTACGGGGAATCCCGTTCCGAGAGGGCCGATGACCTCCAGCTCAGAGCCTTCCGCCGCCTTTGACAGGGCCGCCGTGCCGCGCCCGACCACCTTGTACAGCACGGTCACGCGCCCGCCGCTTCCGTCACCGAGGCGAGGCTCGGCATCGAAGACGGAGAACGGCCGCCTCAGCGCCGATGCCTCAAGACCCGGCACCTTGACGTGCACAAACTGCCCGGGGGAAACCGCCGCCGCTATGCGGGGCGCGTCAAGCGCCAGCATCCTGTATCCAGGCGCAGCGTCCCTATGCAAGGCTATCGTGCATTTTTCGTTCGTGGCCATCACCCTCTCCAAAAAGAAATTTGGAGACGATTATACCATATGTGCGCATCCGTGGATATACGCCCATTTGCCGGACCTTGGCCATGGCACGGCAGAAGCCCAAACGTCGCCTGATTCTGATATAATAGGCGCCACTCAAGATGAAAGACATATCAGCAGAGGAAAAATCTTCGGCGGCCACGCTCTCGGACATGGAGATATTCATATTCCCGGAACTCATGTTCTCTCTCGTCCTGGCCAACATCCTGTCCCCACGCATATGGGCATGGCGCGACCTCGAATGGTTCGACGGCATCAGGGAGATGAGGCCGAAGAAGCGCCTGCAGCGCCTTCGCCAGCACATCATGGACAACTACACGTTCAATCTCGACCTTGAGACGTGGGGCCTCACCACGCAGCAACGCGAGCTTGAGCGCTTCGCCAGCTTCATCCCTCCGGACAAGATCGCAGAGTCCAACGCCCTCTTCGGATACCATGGCGACTCATACTACTACGACATGGACATCCGAAGGCACTTCGGGCTGGACAAGTACAGCGGCGACACGATACCGTACTGGAAGACAGAGACCGTAGAGGCGATGGATGCCTTCCGGCGCAAGCCCGGGCACTCTGTCGGGGCGGGAGAGTGCGTATCGCTCGCAGGGCTGTACGCCGCGGCGGCATTCGTCGTGTGCGGCCTGCCGCTGGAGGGCATCTACCTGATGGCCACGCCCCTGCATTCCCAGAACTTCCTCGATGTGGATACCGGCATACTCACGAACAACCGCCGCCTCGTGACCAGGGCGATGTGGGCAAACGGCACCGTCATATCCAGGCAGGCCCGCCGGGCGCTTGAGCATGAACGGGTGACGATCGTCTCCCACGTAAGCGGATACGTGCACCTTCTGTACCCGGAGGCGACGATTGATCCGGCGGCATACGAACATTTCTCGCAAAGGCTTAGGGGATTCCTCGTGCCGCCGGAAGATGCCGTGGACAGGTCGATCGTGTCGCCGCGCCTTCCGGACCCTTCCCGCGTCAAGTTCTTGCGGAACGAAGCCCCGCTGGCCCTCAATCCAGACATGGGATACGGAGAAATCGCCGAAAGGCTCGAAGCCTTGCGCGACTCAAACCGCACAGCCGCGCTTGCGCCATACGCGGGACGCGAACTCGGCAAGACCGAGTCCGGCCCGTTCATCGATGCCGCACTGAAGCGATGCCCGGTCTCGAGACAGGCCCTCGGCGGCAATGGCCCGACAAAGCCCAATGCGCAAGACGTGCTTGAACGGATCGGACGGCTTGGGTCGGAATCCATCTATGATGGTCCGTCCCGCGTGGCGCAGCCCGACGAAGTGTGGAACTTCGGGACCGGCGATGGCCTCGAGAAGTGCATCCTTGCGGCAAATGCCCTCGGCGGCACCGAAATACGCGTGGACGGCGCCGCCGCAACGCTATTCGATGGGGAAAGGGCAATCTGCTCCTACCCCACCGCCAAGTCTCCTCGCGACAAGGTCCTGTCCCTCAAGGTAGATTGACGGCGGCAGGCCTCACTGCGAGACAAAGCGTTCGAGGTCCGGCTTCTGCATGAAACCGACAGTCTGCGCCGCCACCTTGCCGTCCCTGAACAGGAAAAGCGCGGGGATGCTGTTTATCCCGTACTTGGCGGCAAGGTCGGAGGCTTCATCAACGTTCACCTTGCATACCTTGAGCGTTCCGGCCTTCTCCCTGGCCACTTCCGCAACGATTGGGCCGAGCATGCGGCAAGGCCCGCACCATGGCGCCCAGAAATCAACGAGGACCGGCTTGTCGGACTTCAGCACTTCCGCCTCGAAGTTTGCGGATGTCAATTCAATCTCCATGTTCTTCTTCTCCTTGTTTTGTTTCTTGACTGTCACACTCGCGTCCTTATCGTCTGCCGCCACAGGGCCGGGCTTCGCATCTCCGGCGACCGCCCGAGTCCATGGTGCGGCAAGCATCCATGCGCCAAAGAGAATGAGAAGTCCGCCGCAGATGGGGTTTATGATGCCATATCGGCTTTTGATGAACCCAAACGCGGCCCTGAACCGCTCCAGCATGACCGCCGAGACCACAAACGGCACGCCAAGCCCGAGCGAGTATGCGAGAAGCAACGCCGCCCCGCGAACCGCTCCGCCCTCAGATGCGGCCTGCATGAGCGCCGCACCAAGGAACGCCCCGACGCACGGCGTGAGGCTGACGGAATACACCAGGCCAAAGGCAAACGCGGAAAAGACGCTCGTCGGGGTGCGTCCGCTTCCCATCCCGGAAAACGGAAGACGGAACAATCCGAGATATCCAAGGCCGAACAGGACGACCGCCAAGCCGCAAACGACGTTTACCGCCGTGCGGTGTGCGGCAAGCGCCGAGCCGAGAGAGCCGGCGAACACGCCAAGCGCGACAAATACGACCGTGAAACCGAGCGTGAACGCCAACGCCCGCGCGAAGGCCACGCCCTTCCCTCCATCCCCTGCGGAGAAATACGCCACATAAACGGGTAGCATGGGAAGCATGCATGGGGACACAAAGGATATAAACCCCTCAAGAAACGTCTGCAGAACCTTCATGGGCCACCTCCTTGCCTTCCTTCAAGACGAAACCGGGAAAACCCCGAGATGTCGCGCATTATACCATACCTTTTGTCTTGCGCTCTCCCTAGCATGACCTCCAGCCGGACGCTTCCGTTCGGCTGGTAGACGACGATCTCGTTCTTCTCGGCGGAATTGCTCATTCACCCTCCTTTACGCACTTTTCCACTTCTCCACTTTTCCACTTCTCCACTTTCTCCGCGTAGAGGGCGAAGAGATGCGCGACGCGCTTGACTACACCGTCACGATGTTGCTCCCGTAGGGCGCAAGGAGATGGTCGTGCGTGAGGAGCGTCATGCCGAAGCGCCGCGACTGGGCAATCAACAGACGGTCAAACGGGTCGCCGTGAATGCGCGGCAAGTCGTCCACGTCTGCCGCCGATTCGGAATCGATCCCCAGCTCGCGGAAGCCGGCGGCGAGAAACTCCTCTCTCGCGTCCCGTGCGGACAGCGGAATGTCCGCCGGTCGCTTCGCGTGCTTCAGGGCGATCTCCCAGATAGAGGCCGCGCTGAAATGGAATTCGTCCGCAGGGTCAGACAGAATCTCTCGCGCGGCGGGCGGAAGCCGTTGCGTGTTCGC
>CAVFWS010000009.1:29065-32520 GCA_963626295.1 Clostridium sp. CAG:138 | reverse complement strand
GCGAAGGCCTCTCCAAGCGCCTTGGCGAACGCTCTTCCGAGACAAGGTGCGGAACGCTGACGCTTCTCTGCGACAGGCGGGTGCCGGCGGGAGACCTCATGCGCGTGATGGAGCTCGCGAGGAAGGTGCGCATATCGCGCGTCCAGGTTGCGGAGAAGCGGGACTGATGCGCGATGCCGTCCATATCGTCGGGCTGCTTTCGCTGTTTGCCTTCTTGGGCATGCAGTTCCCCGGCGGCGCGGCGAAGCCCGTCCTGATGGCGGATGGGCGCGACAGGCCTTTCGCCTCCTTCGTCACGCTGTCGCCGGAAGCGTACGCGTCTTGCCTCGATGCCGCGCGCACCTCGTGGCAGGTGCGCAGCGAGGCCCGCAGCCGGTTGGCGATAGGGCGGCTCGACTCGGGCATCCCGCTTCTCGACGATTCGATCGCGCCGCCGGAATTCCCGATCATGAGCGATGCGGCGCCTGCCCCGTCACGGCTCCCGCCGCCCGGCGTCGAGACGTATTCGCTCCTGCCGTCCACGATGGGGATGGATGTACCGGCGCTCTCCACGAGGGCGATGGGCGCGCGCGCCGCAGGTTCGGGCGAAAAGGCCGGGAAATCGGAGGCGTTCAGCCGCGAAGAGATGCTTTCCGTAGATGGAATGAAAACACTCAAGGAGATCATGCAATGACAGAGAAACAGGTCCTGAAGTACTTCGAAGAGACGGGGGCGTTGCTGTCCGGACACTTCGAGCTCCGCTCAAAGCTCCATTCGGACCGCTATTTCCAGTGCGCGAACGTGCTGCGCTATCCGCGCATAGCGGAGAGGCTTTGCAGGGAGGTGACGGCACGCGCCGTCAAGAGCGGCAGGCTCGGCAGGCGGATAGACGGCGTGATCTCGCCGGCGGTCGGCGGAATACTCGTCGGACACGAAGTCGCCCGGGCGTTGGGCGTGAAGTGCGTGTTTGCCGAGAAGGTCCAGGATGGCGACAGGAAGGACGCAACCGGGAAGCCCCTGACGAAACTGGCCATGCGCCGCTTCGCGCTCAGGAGGGGCGAGCGCTATGTGGTGGCTGAGGATGTGGTGACAAAGGGCGGCCGGGTGCAGGAGACCATAGATCTCGTGAGGGCGGCCGGCGCGAAGGTCGCGGGCGTCGTGGTCCTTGTGGACCGGAGTGCGGGGAAGGTCAAGTTCGGCAGGATCCCGATGTTCTCGCTTGTGCAGATGACCCCAGTGACGTGGGAACCCTCCGAATGCCCGTTGTGCAAGGCCGGCGGCAAGCCGTGCCATCCGGGATCGTGACACGTGCCGTGACATGATAGCCGTAATCGACATCGCGGTTCTTCTGGCCTCCTACGCCGCAGCGTTCTGCGTGCGGATGAACTTCGCGGAGCCGTTCGCCGGCTGGCATTCCGCCTGCATCTCGTCGGTGTCGGCCTGTGCGGTGCAGATGGCGCTGCTTACGCTCTTTGGACTGAACCGGGCGTGGCGCTGGCGGATTGCGGCCAGGGACATCCTAAAGTATGCCGCGACGTTCTCCATCGCCGCGGCGCTGCTGCTCTACATGCGGATGATGATGCCGGGCCTGAGCCTTTCATGGGCGCGTCCGCCGTACTCCGTGACGCTGATCGACTCCGTGTTCGCCTTCTTCGGCATACTTGGAATGAGGTTCCTGCGCCAGGCGTACAGGGGGGCGACCGGTCCGGTGCCGCCGAAATCGAATGCGGCCATTCCTGTCCCCGCGATGTTCGCCGGGCGCCGCGTGCTCGTCACCGGTGCGGGCGGATCCATCGGCAGCGAGATCGTGAGGCAGGTGTCGAGGGCAGGCGCGGACAGGGTGCTCATGGTGGAGCGTGGCGAGAACGCACTGTATCGGATAGACCACGAGATGAAGGGGACAGGACGGTGCGTGCCGCTCATGGTCGACGTGTCGGACGAGGCCAAGATGCGCAAGATCTTCGGGGAATGGAAGCCGGAGATCGTCCTGCATGCGGCTGCGTACAAGCACGTGCCGATGGTCGAGATGAATCCGGAGGAGGGGTTCCGGAACAACACCGGCGCGACCGGGTCGCTCGTGCGCATCGCAAAGGAGGCGGGGGTGGAGCGGCTTGTATTCATATCGACGGACAAGGCCGTCCGTCCCAAGAGCGTGATGGGCCGCACGAAGCGCGAGGCCGAGAAGATCGTGCTTGCGGCAGGGTACACTGTGGTAAGGTTCGGGAACGTATTCGGAAGTTCGGGGAGCGCGGTGGAGCTGTGGCGGGAGCAGATTGCGGCGGGTGGCCCGGTCACGGTCACGGATCGCCGCATGATGCGCTATTTCATGAGCGTGCAGGAGGCGGTGGGGCTGGTGCTGTCGGCGGCCGCGCTCGATGGCGGGAAGGTCTATACCCTCGACATGGGCGAGCCCGTAAGCATCCTCAAGCTGGCGGAGGGCATGATCAGGGAGGCCGGATGGCGTCCGCACAAGGACATTGCCATCGTATTCACCGGGATACGTCCGGGCGAGAAGCTGGAAGAGGAGCTTGGCCTGGAGGAAGGCGTAAGGATAGGCGACACCAAGATCTTCGCGAGCGACGGCAGGCTGAACGGCTGATCCGCCGTTTCGCAACCGGCCGTTCCCGATGTGGTATAATCACAGGCAATGAAACTTTTGGCGATAGACAGATCTACGGACGCGCAGTCCATCGCGCTTGCGCTGGACGGTGCGGTCGCGAGCGCGGAGCTCGACGGCAAGGATGCCCGGAGCGCAGACTGGCCGGCGCTGGTGCGGGACTTCGTGGCGTCGCACGGGTGCGCCATTGGCGACCTCGACAGGATAATCGTAGGCACGGGCCCTGGCTCGTTCGCAGGGATACGCGGGGCGCTCTCGTTTGCGCAAGGGCTTGCCATAGGGATGAAATCCAAACGTCCGGAGCTTGCCGGCTCCCCCGTCGTGTATGGGCTTGCGAGCGCAATGACAATGGCTGACGATTCAGGGGAAACCGCCGTTGTCGGAGATGCCCGCCGGGGCCTGTTCTGGGTGGCGGTGTACGATGGATGCAGGACGGTGCGGGAACTCCATCTCGTGCCGGAGTCCGGGCTTGGCCCTGCCGTGCCGGGCTCTGCCATCGTCGTGACGCCCGATGAGGCCCGCATCGGCGGAAAGCTTGCGGAGACGTTCGGCGAGAGGTTCGCGGGCGGGCGTTCGCCAAGCGCAGGGCGGATGGTGCGCATTGCGCTCGACCACGCCGAGCTGCCCGTGCCGGAGCCGCTCCCGGTCTACCTGTCGCCGGCAGTGCGCAGTTAGTGCAACGGGCGGCAACATGTGGTATAATCCACGCCGTTTTTTCTCAAGCAGGAAGATATGACAATGCATCCCTACCGTACGCACACGTGCAGCGAACTCCGCGCCTCGGACGCGGGCAAGACCGTTCGCCTGTCGGGCTGGATGTTCCGCCTTCGCGACCATGGCGGCATCCTTTTCGTGGACC
>CAVFWS010000009.1:5911-28909 GCA_963626295.1 Clostridium sp. CAG:138 | reverse complement strand
GCGAGATCGAGATCGAGGCGAACGAGCTTGTGATGGAGTCCGCCTCGGAAGTGACCCCGATATACGTCCCCGACGAGAAGGCCGACGAGTCGGAGGATGTGCGCCTGAAGCACCGCTACCTCGATCTGCGCAGGGAGAAGCTTCACAGGAACATAATCCTCAGGTCGGACGTGATACGCTTCCTGCGCGAGCAGATGTGGGAGAAGGGCTTCCACGAGTTCCAGACACCGATCCTCACCGCATCCTCCCCGGAGGGGGCCCGCGACTACCTTGTGCCGAGCCGCATCCACCGCGGGATGTTCTACGCGCTTCCCCAGGCGCCGCAGATGTTCAAGCAGCTGCTCATGGTATCCGGGTTCGACAGGTATTTCCAGATCGCGCCGTGCTTCCGCGACGAGGCCGCGCGCGCCGACCGCTCCCCCGGCGAGTTCTACCAGCTCGACATCGAGATGAGCTACGCCACGCAGGACGAGATATTCGCAGTCGTGGAGGATGTGGTGTCCAAGACGTTCCGCAAGTTCTCCAAGTGGGAATGCGCGGAGGCCCCGTGGCCGCGCATCAAGTATCGTGACGCGATGATGGTGTACGGAAGCGACAAGCCCGACCTGCGCAACCCCCTGAAGTGGATCGACATGAGCGGCTTCTTCGCAAAGGCCGATTTCAAGGCGTTTGCGGCCTGTGTGCAGAATGGCGGCCTCGTCAAGGGGCTGCTCGTCAAGGGCATCGTCGGCGTTGAGACGCGCACGTGGTTCGACAAGCGCGAGGCCTTCGTCAAGGAGAACGGCGGCAAGGGCCTCGGCTACATCAGCTGGACCAAGGAAGGCGAACTCAAGGGACCGATCGCGAAGTTCCTCTCCCCGGCCCAGCTCGAGGAGATGAAGGGCATGGTCGGCATGGAGCCGGGCGATGCGCTGTTCTTCATGGCTGCGCCGGTTGACGAGTGCCACAGGCTGTCGGGGCTTGTCCGCAACGACATTGCGGATCACATGACGAACGACATCCGCGAGAAGGGATGCTACAGGTTCTGCTGGATCGTCGATTTCCCGTTCTTCGAGAAGGATCCGGAGACGGGCAAGATCATCTTCTCCCACAACCCGTTCTCGATGCCGCAGGGCGGACTTGAGGCGCTGGAGACGAAGGCCCCGCTGGACATCGAGGCATACCAGTACGATGTGGTCTGCAACGGAATCGAGCTTTCGTCCGGCGCGATCCGCAACCACCGCATAGACATCATGGAGAAGGCGTTTGAGATCGCCGGATACCCGAAGGAGGTCGTGCAGCAGAAGTTCGGATGCCTGTACAACGCATTCCAGTACGGCGCGCCGCCGCACGGCGGCATCGCGCCCGGCGTTGACCGCATGGTGATGCTGCTGACGGATACGCCGAACATCCGCGAGGTGATTGCGTTCCCGATGAACCAGAAGGCGCAGGATCTCATGATGAATGCGCCGAACTACGTGACGGAGCAGCAGCTTCGCGAGCTGCACATAAAGGTGCGCGGAACAAACGAGGCGAAGGCCGAGGGGTGAGACTGGCGCTGAAATGGTTCCTCCCGGTCACGCTGGCCGCAATGGGGCTTGCCTGGGTTTCCGAGCAGGTCGCATCGCTTCTCGGATACGATCCTCCGCCGCAGGACCTGGTGAGGCTTTTCTCCGATCCCAATGCCGCGTGGAGGGTCAAGGCCAAGTTTGCGGCGCTGGCGGTGATCGTGGCCCCGATCCTTGAGGAGCTTGTCTTCAGGATGGGGCTGTTCAACCTCTTCCTCTGGCTGCGGAGAAAGCTTGTCTCGCCGGGCCTGCCGAACGGATCCGGCGGCAGGGCCGCGTTCCCGCTGTTCTCCGCGCTTGCATCGGGGGCGATCTTCGCGGCGGTGCATTTCCATGCGGCCACATTCGTCCCCTTGTGGTTCCTCGGCGTCGCATTCGCGTGGCTATACTGGAAGGGCGGCACAATCCGCTCTCCGATGCTATGCCATTTCCTGTTCAACGCGGTAAACCTCACGCTCTGCCTGGTCCTGGCCAGATGTGGTGGCCCCGGGGCATGATGCGCGCGGGTTGTGACTGCAGTACGCATTTGACGTTATGAAAAAGTGGACTGTTACGGCTTTCAAGGCGGCCAAGGGCAACCAGAGGCTTGGGTGCTGCACCGCCTACGACGCGTGCTTCGCCCGTCTTGCGGACGAGGCGGGCGTGCCATGTCTGCTCGTGGGCGATTCCATGGGCATGACGATGCTCGGATACGGGACGACGCTGCCCGTGAAGATGGAGGAGACGCTGTCGGCGACCGCCGCCGTTGCGCGTGCAGTCAGGAACGCCCTCGTCGTGGCGGACATGCCTTTCGGCTCGTACCAGTGCGGAGACGACCTTGCGATGTCCAACGCGATCGCCTGCCTCAAGGTTGGGGCGGATGCCGTGAAGCTCGAGGGAGGCGCTTCGGTGTGCGGCCTCATACGCAGGATGACCGAGGCGGGGATCCCTGTGCTTGCCCACGTTGGCATGATGCCGCAGCGCGTGAACGCATACGGCGGATTCAAGCGGCAGGGCAGGACGCATGAGGAAGCCGAGCGGGTGATAGACGACGCAAAGGCCGTCGAGGCTGCCGGCGCATTCGCGGTGACGCTTGAGTGCGTTCCCTCGGAACTCGCGGCAGAAGTGACTTCTGCGCTGTCGATACCGACCATCGGGATAGGTGCGGGGCCTGTCTGCGACGCGCAGTGGCTCGTGATGCACGACCTGCTTGGGCTTAGCGAGGGGCAGACGCCTCCGTTCGCGAAGAGGTACGCGAACCTCGCTGGAGAGGTGAGGCAGGCGTTCGCGAACTATGTCACGGAGGTCGCTTCCGGCGCGTTCCCTTCGTAGGGCTTTCGGAAATGTTGCGTTTGAACAACAAATGTGATACTATCTTCGCCGTTTTTGACTGATTGGCGGCCATGTGCCATGCGTGGACTGACGAAAGAAATGCAATGAAGATAGCGAAACTGATTCTTAGCCTTACGATCATTTCGGCGGTGTGCGCCGGAGTGCTGGCAAGCGTGAACGCACTGACAAAGGATGCGATAGGCCGCATCCGCATCCAGCAGACGCTTGACGCGGCCGCAGCCGTAATGCCATTCTCGAATGGGGAACTCAAGGTAGAGGAGATGGCGGATGGCATCTTCGTGGGCAAGGGTGCCGCCGGGAAGCCGGTCGGATATGCCGTGAAGGGGCGAGACCCTTCGGGATATGGCGGAGACATCGTGCTCATGGTGGGCTTTACGGCCGACCGGAAGATCGTCACGTACCGCAAGCTCGAGGCGGCGGAGACCCCCGGCCTCGGCTCGAACCTCACGAGCGAAAGCTTCATGAGGCAGTTTGCGGGAATGGACTCCGCATCGCCAATCTCCGTCAGGAAAGATGGGGGGCGCGTTGAGGCCATAACTTCCGCCACGATCACTTCACGGGCTGTCTGTGGGGCGATAAACGATGCAAGCAGAAAGTTGAAAGGAGCAATGGATAGATGAACGTAAATCGCAGGGGATTCCTGAAGGGGGCCGCTTTCGCGTCGGCCCCGCTCGTGCTGCCGGGATGCGCGGCCCTTACATTCTCGTCGAACGAGAAGATCCGCGTCGCGGTGATCGGCCTGGGGCGCATCGCGTCCACGTTCGAGATGCCGAGCGTGCTGAAGCGTCCGGACCTCGCGCGCATCGTCGCGGTGTGCGACCTCGATTCCCGCCGCGTCGATTTCGCGAAGCGGAAGCTTGAGAAGACCTACCGCGAGAAGGGCTTTGCCGGGTATGCGGTTGACACGTACCACGACTACAAGGAGGTGTGTGCGCGCAAGGACGTGGATGCCGTGATGATCTGCCTCCCCGACTTCTGGCATGCGCTCGTCGCGTCCACGGCGATCTGCTCTGGCAAGGCGGTGTGGCTGCAGAAGCCTTTCACGCAGACGATCAGGGAGGGCCGTCTGCTCGCGAACCTCGCGGAGCGTTACGGCACCGTGATGCAGGTCGGTTCGCAGCAGCGCAGCTGGAGCCAGTTCGATGGCGTATGCAGCGCCGTGAGGAATGGCGTTATCGGCAAGGTGAAGCGCGTGGAGGTCGGCATCGGGCTTGACAAGGCGGGCGGCATCGCGGCGGCGGAGCCGGTCCCCAAGACATTCGACTACGCCACCTGGCTTGGCCCTACGGATCCCACGGCGCCGTACAACTGGACCCGCTGCCATACCCAGGACCTTAAGCGCATCGAGGATCGTCCGGGATGGATTCAGCTCGCCCCGTACGGGTGGGGCATGATCACGAACTGGGGTGCGCACCATCTGGACATCGCGAGGTGGGGCCTTGGCGCCGTCGGCCCAGAGGGCGTCAGCGGCACCTGCGAATGGATGGACCTCTCCGGCGGCAAGCTCTGGAACGTGCACACGACTTACGACCTCCACTATTCGTTCAACGGCGGATCGACGGATGTCCACGTGTGCAACAGGTACCAGAACGGCGTGAAGTTCGTCGGCGAGAACGGCGATTGGCTCTTCTGCACACGCGGTGCGGTAAAGGTCACGGCCTCCGATCCCGACGTGCCGGTGAAGCCCGGGCACCTTCCGGCCATGGCGGCTTCGAGGAAGGACATCCTGCCGAAGATCGCCCGCATGGATGCCCCCGCGACCCAGAGGCACGTGGACAACTGGCTTGAGGCCGTAAAGGCCGCCGATCCGAAGCGGACCGTCACGAACGCCCTTGGCGGACACCTCTCTACGGCGATGTGCTCGCTTGGCCAGATGTGCATGGAGCTTGGCCGCGGCAAGAAGTCGTACTCGCTCAAGTGGGATCCGGCCAAGGAGACCACCGGCGATGCGGCGGCGGATGCGCTGATGAGGCCGTTCGCCCGCGACAGGTTCGACCTGAAGGTCAACCTCGGGGAGTTCGGGCTGGATTTCGACGAGGTCATGAAGGGGTGAGCAAGGATCGGTCATACGATTTCATGTACGCCGCAGAGTCCACGCAGGTGCTTTACGCGCCTACGCGGGCCCTCGAGACGTTCGGCTCGACCTGTGTGGACTACCACCTTCTGGCGGAGCTTGAGGACTATCCGGGGAAGATCAGGATACGCGAAGGGAGGCTTCAGGCGAGCAAGCCTGAGATCATAACCCCGGAGCGGTACGTGAAGGACGAGTTCGAGGGCTTCGGCGAGATGGCCCAGCGGTACTACGAGTTCCTGAAGCAGCACGAGGATGAACTCAAGATACTGAGGTACGGGTATCGGCTGAAGCAGGAGGCGTTCTCCGAGCAGATCGTCACGGATTCGATGGAGGCGGTGGCCGAGCGCGTGGTGCGCGAGGTCAAGTCCGACGGCCGGCCCTTCGATGCCGTCATCAAGGGGGTGGACGATCCGTGGGACGTGTGCCTGATGCGGTTCTTCTGGATGCACACCAGCGCATCGATGGCCAAGAACATGGAAGACTTCAAGAATGCGGGGATGATAAGATGATCAGGCGCACCAGGATAATCGCGGTCGCCAACCAGAAGGGAGGGGTCGGCAAGACCACAACCGTGGTTAATCTTGCGGCGGCGCTCGCGCGCAGGCGTTGCACCGTGCTTGTCGTGGATCTCGACCCGCAGGCGAACGCGACTGGCGGACTTGGGCTTGAGCGTCAGCAGGGGGTGTCGATATACCCTGTGCTTCTTGGCGAGGCCGAGATAGCCGATGTGATACAGCCCACCGCATACGACAACCTCAACATAATCCCTTCGGAAGTGGATCTTGCCGGCGCGGAGATAGAGATCGCCCGCCGTGAGGATCACCTTTCCGTGATAAGGCAGGCGCTTGCGCCGGTGCGGGATTCCGGCGTGTTCGACTACATACTGCTCGACTGCCCGCCGTCGCTCGGGATTGTGATGACCGCGTCGCTTGCGGCGGCAGATGGCGTTCTCGTGCCGATGCAGGCGGAGTTCCTCGCGATGGAGGGGCTGGGCCTGATCACCAGCCTCCTTGAGCAGCTGCGCGCGGGCGCGAATCCCTCGCTTGAGCTGAACGGCATCCTGCTCACGATGGTCAACATGGTCGCGACGCAGACGAAAGACGTGATGGCAATGGTCAAGGAGCGGTTCGGCGACCGCGTGTACGAGACCACGATCCCGCGCAATGTGCGCACGAGCGAGGCTCCGAGCTATGGACAGCCGGTAATGCACTACGATCCCACGTGCAAAGGCGCCGTGGCATACCGGGCGTTCGCCAGGGAATTCATCGCCCGCACCCCTACGCGCTTCGAGGAGACGGCGGAGCCTGCCCAGGCGGAACCCGCCGTCGGGCCTCGGTCTGCGGCGATGCCGCCCGCAACCGGACCGTCCGAAGGGCAGGATGCCGATTTAACACAGGAAAGCGGAGCTGAGCAATGACCAAGTCGCTTGAGGACTACATTGAGATCGTATATGTTCTTATCCACGAGAAGAACCGTGCGCGTGTGCGCGACATAGCGACTTCCCTCAAGGTTAAGATGCCGAGTGTCGTCAAGGGCCTTTCCGAACTGAAGAAGCTCGGCCTTGTGACGCAGGAGCCGTATGGCGACGTGGAGCTCACCGCAAAGGGCCGCCGCATCGCCACCATGATCCTGAACAGGCACAACAAGATACGCGAATTCCTCATGCGCATAGGGGTGTCGAGGCGGATAGCCGACAAGGACGCCTGCCTGATGGAGCACATCCTTTCCGCAGAGACGATGGATAAGATACGGGATTTCCTCAAGAAGGGGCCGCCCCAGAGCGCATCTGTCGCCAAGGCCAAGGTCGCAGAACCGGCCTGAGTCGCTTTATTCACGCAGCAGGCAGGTTGTAAGTCATGAACGGTCTTGTCCTTCTCCTCATCGCGTCCGCATGTTTTCTCGGCGGCTATTTCCTGTACTCCCGCTTCCTGGGCAAGGTGCTTGGCGTCGATTCCGCCAGGAAGACGCCCGCGCACACTCGGCGCGATGGCGTAGACTACATTCCGGCGCATCCGACGGTGCTGTTCGGCCATCATTTCGCGGCCATCGCCGGGGCGGGGCCGATAGTGGGGCCTGTGCTCGCAGCTGAGTTCGGGTGGGCAAGCGTGGCCCTCTGGATCGTGCTCGGCTGCATCTTCATCGGGGCCGCGCACGACATGATCGCGCTGTTCCTCTCCGTGCGGCATGGGGGCGAGTCGATAGGGACCGTCATAGGCGAGGTGCTCGGGAAGCCCGGACGGGTCCTGTTCCTCCTGTTCAGCTGGTCGGCGCTTGTCCTGGTGCTCGCGGAGTTCTCCCGGCAGATAGCGGCCACTTTCGTGGCCGATCCGGCGATCGCCACCGCCTCCCTGCTCTTCATCGTGGAGGCGGTCGTATTCGGGATATGCGTCTACCGCCTGCGAATGCCCGTGCTGTGGGCGTCCCTGATATTCGTGCCGGTCATGTTCGCGTTCGTGTGGGTGGGGAACGTGTTCCCGCTTGACGTGTGCGCGATGATGGGGATGTCGAAGGAGGCGGCGCAGGCCCTGTGGACCGTTGTGCTTCTCGCGTACTGCTTCCTCGCGTCCACGATGCCGGTGTGGCTTCTGCTCCAGCCCCGCGACTACCTCAATGCGTACCTTCTCTATGCGATGATGGCGTTGGGCTTCCTCGGCGTGTTCGTGGCGCACCCAACGCTCCACATAGATGCGTTCGCCGGATTCTCGGCAGTCGGCCGCAGTGGAGTGCAGGAGCTGCTGTTCCCGTTCCTTTTCGTGACGGTCGCATGCGGCGCGTGTTCCGGATTCCATGCGCTTGTCGCCTCCGGCACGTCCGCCAAGCAGCTGGACAACGAGAAGTCCATACGCCCGATCGCCTACGGCGGAATGCTGCTTGAGGGCGTGTTGGCGATCATTGCCCTCATTGGCGTCGCGGGCACGTACATGAGCCAGAGGGAATATGTTGCTGCGGTGCAGGGCATGGAGCCGGTTCAGATGTTCGCATCCACGGTCGCGGGCTTCTGCGTGACGATCTTCGAGTGGTTCGGCGTCGCGCCCGATGTGGGCAGGCGCATCGCAGAGTCGTTCATGCTGCTTTCGGTGTCCGCGTTCCTGATGACTACCGTCGATGCCGGTACGCGCCTCGCGCGCTTCTCCTGGCAGGAGCTGATGGACTGCTTCCAGTCGGGGAAGGGCAATGGTGCGGAGCCTGTCGTATCCGGCCATCGTTCCCCGGTTCTTGGCTTCTTCCACAACATGTATGTAGGCACCACTATCGTGTGCGCACTGGCCGCGGCGTTGCTCCTTGGAAATCCGAAGGCCGCAAAGTCGCTTTGGACCATCTTCGCCTCCGCCAATCAGCTCCTTGCGTCGCTCACGCTCCTTGCCGCAACGCTTTGGTTCGTAAGGAGCAGGAAGCCGTGCTGGCTCACGCTCGTGCCGATGTGCTTCATGCTTTCCGTATCGTCCTATGCGCTGATATCGATCTTCGTGTCCGCCATGGGGGCTGGCGACTGGATGCGCCTTGGCGCGACCGGCTTCCTGCTCATGGTGGCGATCGCGCTTGTGCTGTTTACGCTTTCCAAGATGCTTGGTCGCCGCGACAGGGACTGATTCACGGCACGCGGTTCTGCGGACGAGCGGCGCGACGTTGCGCGGCGAACCGGATGTGTCGGCCTGCCTGGAAACTGGAAATTGCTGTTCCGCGACAACATCGGGCAGAGCGTCTACCGTCGCGGCCTGACGATCCTGCTGCAATGATTCAGAGTGTACGTGAAACCGAAAGAAGGCTGCGGAAAATGGAGGAAAGCCCTTGGGCGATTAACGCCGTGAAAACCAGTTTTCGATGACAAGTCCTTCAATCCGATTATAGTGTCTGACGTTGCCAGTGACCAGCGCGAATCCCTCTTCAAGCGCAACCGATGCAATGATTATGTCTGCATCCGCCAGGCGTGCGCCTTTCTGTTCAAGGATAGCCTTGATCTCACCGAATCTGCGCATGGAGCGTTTCGACGGCTTGATTTCCGGGAGGATTTCGACAAACCTGTCAACGCGCTTCAACTCCTCTTCGCGGACTGTTGACTTGAACGCTCCATAATAAAGTTCGCCGATGACAATTGATGGCAAAGCGCACCGTTCCTCGCAAGCACGCCACGACGAGACAACGGCATTATCGCCTTTTAGCAACCCTATACACGTGTCGGTGTCGAGCAACTTCATAACGACACCTCGCGTCCAAGCGTCCGATTGCAATAAATGTCATCAATGATTTTGTCGGCAGTCCTCTTGTCTCCCCATGTTCCAATAAGCGTGTCCATCTCGTTTTTTTGACGAGCAACGACAGAATCTGCCACTTCTTCAATGGACGGGAGCGTTTCCAGGCCATGATCGGCTACCCACTCAAAGATAAAGAGGATTTCACCATTGAGGCTGCGATGATTCGACTTCGCCCGTGTTTTCAGGGACGTCAATGTTCGCGAAGACAAATCCCTCACTGTTAAGCATGACATATTGACAACTCCATTTTGAAACTGTTTTGCAACTGATTCGGTAGTATGGCATATATCGGGCGTGAAATCAAGGGGCGATTCACCGCAGCCTTTTGTGGTATAATTGCGGGCAATGAAATCGATCACAATAGAATACCGTGTGCCGTATGCCGATACGGATCAGATGGGCGTTGTGTACTACGGCAACTACCTCACGATATTCGAGAGGGCCCGGAACGAGCTTATGAGAGCCTGCGGCTACACTTACAGGGAGTTCGAACGCGATGGCTGCGCGCTTCCCGTCACGCATGCCGAGGTGAGGTATAGGCATCCCGCGAGGTATGACGATCTCCTTGAGGTCAAGGCCTACGTGGCCGAACTGAAGGGGGTGCGCGTAGAGATCGCCTGCGAGGTGCGGCGCAAGGGAGATCCGGAATTGCTCGTGTCCGGCTCCACAAGGCACGCTTTCGTGTCCACGGAGACATTCCACCCGATTCCGCCGCCGCGGCGCTTCCTCGATTCCATAGGCATGGGGCAGGATCCGGGAGGCAAATGATAGTAACGGTCACAGATCCATGCAGGCCATTGCCGCTCGATATAGATCCCGGACGTCCGCTTGAGGTTGAGGTAGGGTGCGGCAAGGGCAGGTTCCTTACGGGGCGCGCCGCCGCCAATCCCGCGATCGATTTCCTCGGCATCGAACGGATGCTCGGCCGTGTGCATTCATTCGACGACAAGTGCCGCAGGCTGAGGATAGCCAATGCGCACGTGCTTAGGCTGGAGGCGCTTTACGCGTTCTGGTACCTTCTGCCGGCGCATGGCGTGAAGACCGTGTACGTGTTCTTCCCCGACCCTTGGCCGAAGAGGCGGCACCACAGCCATAGGCTTTTCGGACCGCTGTTCCTCAAGGCGCTGTGGAAGCGGCTTGAGACAGGGGGGCGGCTTGAGTTCGCGACCGACCACGAGGAATACTTCCGCTATGTGACGGAAGAGTGCTTCCCCCCGTACGAGGGGAACGCCGCCGACGGCATCGGGGATGCGGCGCCGCTGTTCAGGCGCGTCAAGCCGATGGAGCGAGGGCCTGATGCCTGGACCGAGTTCGAGACGCGCTTCCGCGGCCAGGGGCTTCCGATACATTCCGCCGCATGGGAGGCGGTCGCGCACGGAGACTACGAGCTCGAGCCGATGAAGGTCGCGCCGGAGGATGAGCCGCGGGCGGGGGTTGTCCGCCGTATCGGCAAGAAGTGCATTCAGGAGTGCGGCGCATGAAATACAGGTTGCGTTCCGTGTTCCGCTCCATCCAGGGGGAGGGACGCAATACCGGAAGGCCGGCGACCTTCATCCGGTTCGCCGGCTGCAACCTGAACTGTCCGTGGTGCGACACCCACAAGTCTACGATGAAGATCCTTTCGCTCCCCGAGCTGATGTCGGAGGTGCGGCGATTCGGCAACAGGATGGTGGTCGTGACCGGCGGCGAGCCGACGATCGTGCCCGGCCTTGCAGACGTGCTCGAGGCTCTGAGGAAGGACGGCCATTGGCTCGCGCTGGAGACGAACGGGCTTCGGGACATCCCGGAACTCGAGCTGTTCGACTACGTCGCCGTGTCGCCGAAGTTCCTCTACTCGTCCCGCTACGCGGAGCAGTCGATGGTCCGCAGGGCGGACGAGGTGCGCGTCGTCGCGGAGAACGAGGACATGGTCGCGTTCTGCCGGAAGATGCGCGACAGGATACAGGCGAAGGACTATTTCGTATCGCCGCTCGACGAGGGCGGCCGCATCCACTACAGGCGGGCGTTTAACCTGATGCAGAAGCTCAATGCCCCGAAATTGCGCGATGAGGAGGCCCCATGGCCGCCGTGGGCGCTTTCGATCCAGACGCACAAGGTCCTCGGGCTGAAATGACCATGAAGTGGTTCCTGTACAACGTGCTGTTCACGGTCGCGTATTGCGCGATGATGCCGTCGTTCCTTCTCAGGATGAAGCGCAGGGGCGGGTATCGGGCGCGCATCGGAGACCGTTTCGCAAGGTATCCGGCGGACGTCTTGGGCAAGTTCGGGAAATGCCGGTCTTCGAGGCTGTGCATATGGATACATGCGGTGAGCGTCGGTGAGGTGCATGTGGCCGGGCAGCTCATGAGGGCCTTGCGGGAGATCGAGCCTGGCGTGAGGTTCGTGTTCTCCACCACATCGTCCACAGGCTGGCGCACGGCCGAGCAGGTTGTGGCGGCGGACGATGCGCTGATATACAACCCGCTTGACTTCCCGTGGCTTGTGCGCAGGGCGTTTGACCGAGTGCGGCCGCAGGCCATTATCCTGACGGAAACGGAGATATGGCCGAACTTCATTCGCGAGGCGGCAAGGCGCAGGTTGCCGATATTCCTCGCGAATGCCCGCATATCAGACCGCAGTGCGCCCCGGTACAGGGCTCTGCGCTGGTTCTTCGGCGAGGTGTTCCGCCGCTTCACGAAGATATATGCGCAGAGCGATGCGGACGCTGAGCGCCTTGTCGCGGCGGGGGCGGATCCGTCGTCCATCGAGGTCACCGGGAGCTTCAAGTTCGATGTGGCCAGACGCAACCCCGCGAAAGAGTCGGAAATGCGCTCGTGGATCGGTGGCGGCAGGGTGCTTCTTGGCGGAAGCACCTGGCCCGGAGAGGATTTGGCCCTGCTGCGCCTGTATCGGAGCCTGCCGCAGGACGTCAGGCTTGTGATCGCGCCACGGCACTTCGAGAAGGCCGATGCCGTCGAGGCTAACATCCTGAACGAGGGCTTTCGCTGCATTCGGCGCTCGCGCGGCGACACGGACGCTCCGGCGGATCCCTCGTCCGGCCGTGCCGTGTATCTTGCGGACACCACCGGCGAATTGATGGGACTGTTCGGGATCGCGTCGGCGGCATTCGTCGGGAAGAGCCTTTGCGCACACGGCTCCCAGAACATGATAGAGCCGTGCCTCTGCGGAGTGCCGACCGTGGTCGGGCCGTTCACGGAGAATTTCCGTCCGGTCATGAGCGACCTCCTTGCGGCTGAGGCGATAGTGCAGGTCGGGGACGAGGCGGAGATGCGGAACGCCCTGCTCTCGTTCTTCAGCGATTCAGGCAAGGGGCGGACGAAGGCGCTTGGCGAACGGGCCGAGGCGGCGGTCCGCCGCAGGAGGGGGGCTACGGGGAAATGCGCAAAAGACATTATGTCATTCTTGGGCTGATTCTTGCATATGCCGTTGCGGGAGTCGTCGCGACGCCGAGGCTCCGCCACTCGTGGTGGTATCTGCAGGAGAACGCCAACAGGAGGTTCACGACGTTCTGCGGACTGTCGGCGGCGAGTGTCGCATTCCCGTGGTGCATACGGTATGGCGTTGACGCCTGCCGCAACGTGCGCTCGCGGGGGCGGCCTTCCAAGGTCGACCACAGGATATTCGCGCTTGCGCTCGGCATTGACCCTGCCGATGCGATGATGATCGACGCGAGGGCGATGAACGTCGCAAGGTTCAAGGCCCATCTCGAAGGGTTCCGGTCTCGCCACGGGGGATATCGGCTTTGGTGCTTTGGACGCTTCGCATATTGCCTCACGCCCCCGTCAAGGGTCGAGTACGGCAAGGTCCTGGAGCGATTCTCGGACGAAAGGCTCTTTGCGGAATTTGCCGCCTCGCGCATATATTCGCCCGCCGCGCTGTTCGCCTGCTATGTGGGCGACGATGCCGCCATAGGGCCGGCATTCTCGGGATATCCGGCCTATGGCGCGCTGCTCGGCGGCATCACGTCGCTCCGCATGTTCTTCCGCCCAACCCCGACCGGTGCGCTGTCGCCGGTGAACGTCTCGCGGTTCACGCCATTTGACGTGACATTCCCGGAATGGGTCTCCTGCGGCGATGCGGATGCGGCGATGTTCATGGATTTCGAGGAGCGGTATGGCGTGGTGCAGGAGGCGAGGCGCGAGGCGCTTATAGGCTTCGGCTATGCCGATGGCGGAGCGGCCACAAACGCGATCTCATGCTGGGCAAGGGCCGCAAGGGCAAATCCCTCCGACCCGCTTCTCGTCGAGCTTGTCGATGCGCTGGACTTCGAGGCCAGGTCGTATCTTGCAGTCGGGAACGTGAACGGCGCGTTGAGGTGCTACGAGCACCGCATCGAGATATTCCCGCGTGACGTGGCGGCGATCCACAATTTTGGCGTATGCCTGAAAAAGGCCGGGCACCCCGAGCTCGCCGCAGGCGTGTTCGCCCGTGCGGTGGAGCTGGATCCGCTTCAGGACGAACACAGGCTTGAGCTGATCGACTGCGCGGAGGCCGGAGGGCATCCCGATATCGCGGTGCGCCAGATCGATGTGATGCTGAAGCGCAATCCCGACGACCTTGAGCTGAAGAAACGGCGGGCCAGGATCCTGGTGCAGTCGTACTTTGACGGGCAACGCAAGGCTGACGGCAAAAGGGGCGACAACACCCCGTCGCGCTACCTTGAAGGGAGAAGGAAATGACGAGGAGCAGGATGAAGTCCGCCATGGCCTGCGCGGCAGGCTCTTCGAAGGCCAAATGGGCTTAATCGTCCCGTTGTGGTATAATCCCATGCGATTGCCTAACAGAAACGAGTGTTCAAATGAGTGAGGTCATTGATTTCCATACGCACAACTTCCCGGATGCCCTGGCGCCGAGGGCGATAGAGTCCATGGTGGAGAAACTGAGGGGCAGCCTTGTGCCGGTCGGCGACGGGACCGTCGCGATGCAGCTCAGGGACATGGCCGCGTCCGGCGTGGACAAGGCCGTGGTGTGCCCTGTCGCCACAAAGCCTACCCAGTTCCAGGTGATCCTTGACAGGGCAAAGGCAGTGCGGGACGGTGAATTCGGCGCGGAGGCGGCAAATCGCCTCGTGCAGCTCTGCTCCGTGCATCCGGCGGATCCTGACTTCGGAGAGCGCATTGGGCAGGTCGCCGCCGCCGGCTTCAGGGGCGTGAAGGTGCACCCGTACTACCAGGGGTTCGCCCTTGACGACCCGAAGGTCGTCCCGTATTTCAAGGCGATACGCGATGCCGGGCTTTTCGTGATAGCGCACTGCGGGATCGACCTCGGCTTCATGGATTCTCCCATGACGTGCGGCCCCGCGCAGATTGCCGCCCTGCTGAAGGCCGTGCCGGGGCTGACGTTCGTGGCGGCGCACCTTGGCGGGTGCGGCGGCAATCCGCCGCACGCCACCGATGCCCTGCTTGATTTCGAGAACTGCTTCATCGACACTGCGGTCGTAAGCGTATGCGACGACGATGCCGAGTGCCGGCGCGTGATGTCGGAATGGCCTGCAGGACGTCTGCTGTTCGCCACGGACTACTTCTGGCGTGACGAGAGGTTCATAGCCGACTGGGTCAGGCAATGCCGCCCGGATCCGGCGGAACGGGGATTGGTTTTTTCGGGGAATGCGCGTCGTCTGCTTGGCCTGTGACAGGCCGGGGGACGATGGCAGAGTGGAGAGGAGTGTCGCATGGAGAGACTTGATCCGGTCAAGATGAAGGATTGGCAGCTTGCCGAGATTGCGGAGAAATCGCTTCGCACCGCGAAATCGCTGGCGGACGAGCTTGGCCTCGCCGATGACGAGTGGGAGCCCTACGGGCGATTCCTGGCGAAGATCGACGCATCCAGGGTGCTGCGTCGGCTTGGAGGCAGGAAACGCGCCAAATACATAGATGTCACGGCGATAACCCCGACCGCTCTCGGGGAGGGCAAGACCACCACTACGCTCGGACTGGTCGAAGGGCTCGGGAAATTGGGGCGCAAGGTCGTGGGCTGCGTAAGGCAGCCGTCGGGCGGGCCTACGTTCAACATAAAGGGGTCTGCTGCCGGAGGCGGCCTCGCGCAGGTGATCCCGCTGGCGAAGCTCTCGCTTGGCCTCACCGGCGACATCGATGCGATAACGAACGCGAACAACCTTGCGATGGTGGCGCTCAATTCGAGAATGCAGCACGAGCGCAACCACGATGACGCATGGCTTGCGGAGCGTGGGCTGAAGCGGCTGGACATCGATCCGGATCGCGTGCAGCTCCGGTGGGCGATGGACTTCTGCGCACAGGGGCTGCGCAACATAGAGATCGGCATGGGCGGGAAGCTTGACGGATTCAACATGAAGTCGGGATTCTACATAACGGTCGCATCCGAGGTGATGGCAATCCTCGCGATGGCGTCCGACCTCGCCGACCTGCGCCGCCGGCTCGCGAAAGTGGTCGTGGCGTACTCCAGGTCAGGGGCTCCGGTCACCACGGCGGACCTGGAGGTTGACGGGGCGATGTGCGCACTGCTCGTTGAGGCGATCAAGCCAACCTTGATGCAGTCGATGGAGGGTCAGCCGATGCTCGTGCACGCTGGCCCGTTCGCGAACATCGCGATCGGGCAGAACTCCGTGGTGGCTGACAGGCTCGCGTGCGCACTCGGCGACTATGTGGTCACGGAGAGCGGGTTCGCGTCCGACATGGGGTACGAGAAGTTCTGGAACATCAAGTGCCGCTGCTCCGGATTGAGGCCGGATGCCGTTGTGCTTGTCGCCACGGTCCGCGCGCTGAAGGCCCATGGCGGCGCCCCTGCCGTCAAGGCCGGGCTTCCCATCGACCCCGTGTACTCTACCGAGAACCTTGAGCTCCTTGAGAAGGGGTGCGACAACCTTCTCGCCCATATCGACATAATCCGCCGCTCCGGGATACGTCCTGTGGTGTGCCTCAATGCGTTCTACACCGATACGGAGCGGGAACGCGACCTGGTTAGGCGCGTGGTCGAGAAGACCGGTGCGCGTTTCGCCGTCTCCGACCACTGGCTCAAGGGCGGGGCCGGGGCGCTGGATCTCGCGCAGGCCGTCATCGACGCGTGCGACGAGCCGAACGACTTCGCCTACCTGTGCGATTTGTCCGAGCCGCTGAAGGATCGCATAGAGAAGCAGGTGCGCGAGGTGTACGGCGGCGATGGCGTGGACTTCGATCCGCTGGCCATCGAGAAGCTCGGGAAGCTGCAGGCGGACCCGGAGACGGCATGCCTGCCGGTGTGTGTCGCGAAGACGCAGTATTCGCTGTCCCACGACCCGAATCTCCATGGCCGTCCGAAGGGATGGCGCATGCCGGTCCGCGACGTCCTGATATACAAGGGCGCCGGACTCGTCGTCCCGGTCGCGGGGGAGATAAAGCTGATGCCAGGCACTTCCGCCTCCCCCGCATACCGGCGCATTGATGTAGATGTCGAAACGGGGCATGTGCACGGCCTGTTTTGATTTGAGGGCAGAGGGGGCTTGTCGTCGGATGAACAGCGTGTTTCTGAAAAAAGGTCGCGAACGGTCTGTCGAGCGCAGGCATCCGTGGGTGTTCTCCGGGGCCATTGAGCGCACGGAGGGGGAAATGTCCATCGGCGAGACGGTGGCGGTCCTCGATTCTGCGGGGCAGACGCTCGGTTACGGCAGCTGGTCTCCCGTTAGCCAGATAAGGGTGCGGATGATCGCGTTCGGCGCCGGAAGTCCGCCGGACGACGCATTCGTTATGGATGCGGTGCACGCTGCGGTAATGCGCAGGGCGGCGCGCGGCGGCGCATCGTCCCCATTGGAGGAAGGGCACCGCGGCGTACGCCTTGTGCATGGCGAGTCTGACGGGCTGCCGGGAGTGGTGGCCGATTCGTACGATGGCTGGTGCGTCGTGCAGCTCGCAAGCGCCGGGGCGGAGCATTTCAGGCGGGCCATCGTGGATGCCCTCATGGCGCATGGGGCAAAGGGCGTGTTCAACCGCAGCGACGTGGATTCAAGGAAGAGGGAGGGGCTTCCGTTGGAGGGGACGGTCGGGACGCTCGCCGGCGAAGAGCCTCCAGACCTCATCGAGATACACGAGGGCGCAATTCGGTATCTCGTGGATGTGCGGAAGGGACACAAGACGGGCTTCTACCTCGACCAGCGCGAGGCCCGCGCCCAGGTCGGCGAATTGGCCCGGGGACGCGAGGTGCTGAACTGCTTTTCCTACACGGGCGGGTTCGGCCTCGCGTGTGCGGCCGGCGGGGCCGCGGGCGTGGTGAACCTCGACCTTTCCCGGCAGGCGCTGGATGTCGCGAAGAGGAATTTCGGCCTTCTGTTCTCGTGCGGGTATGTCCCTCAGTGTCCCGTGGAGTTCCTGTGCGCGGACGTGTTCAGGCAGCTGCGCAAGTATCGCGACGAGCGCAGGCAGTTCGACATGATCGTCCTTGACCCGCCGAAGTTCGCCGACACGAAGGCCCAGCTCATGCGCGCGGCGCGCGGATACAAGGACATAAACCTGCTGGCGATGAAGCTGTTGCGTCCGGGCGGCACGCTTGCCACATTCTCGTGCTCAGGGGCGATGTCCCCGGAACTCTTCGAGACCGTCTGCAGGGAGGCGGCGACTGACGCCAACAGGGGCTTTCAGGTGATAGCCCATGCGAGACAGGCGTCGGATCATCCGGTCGCGCTATCGTTCCCCGAGGGCGCCTACCTCAAGGGACTGGTTTTGCGCGCCATGTGACGGGTGAGCATGGGGCCGTTGAATTTCAGATACACAAGGAAAAGGGAGTAGGCGATGAGGAAACTTAACGTGGCGATAGTGGGATTCGGATTCATGGGACGTACCCACTATGGCGTGTGGCGCAAGCTCGGGAATGCGCGTGTCGCGTGCGTATGCGATTCCAACCTTGCGCAGATAACGGCCAAGACCAAGGGCAACCTTGATGTCGCAGACAATTCCGAATTGCCGAAGACGGTAAGGGTCTACGACAATTTCGACGACATGCTTGCGGCGGAGAGCCTTGATGTCGTAGACATAACGCTGCCGACCCCGCTCCATGCCCCCATGGCCATCAAGGCGCTCGACCGCGGCCTGAATGTCCTTTGCGAGAAGCCGATGGCCGTGGACGCCAAGACCTGCGACCGCATGGTCGCCGCAGAGAAAAGGTCTATGGGCAAGCTCATGGTGGCGCAGTGCGTGCGCTATTGGCCGGAGTACAGGGTGCTCAGGGAGTATGTGGTTTCGGGGAAATTCGGGCGCGTGATTGCGGCGGACTTCACCCGCTTTTCGCCCGCGCCCGTATGGAACCGCGGGGGGAAGTGCTGGTTCCTCGACGAAAGCAAGTCTGGCGGGGTCGCCCTCGACATGCACCTCCACGATACGGATGAGATACACCACCTGTTCGGAATGCCCGCCAGCGTCACGTCGAAGGTGCATCTACACAAGGATGGCTGGACGGATTTCATCGCAACCACATACGGTTACGAGGACAAGGTGGTCACCTCATCCTCAAGCTGGGCCATGTCTCCGAGCTTCGTCTGGGAGTCCGGGTTCAGGGTTGTCTTCGAGAGGGCGGTCGTCGTCGCCAATTCCCACTCCGCCACCCCGTTTGTCGTCTATCCGGAGAAAGGCAGGCCATATTCGCCGAAATTGCCGAAGGCATCCGGGTACGAGACGGAGATAAGGACGTTCGCCGCATGGGTTTGCGGAGACGAAGGCGCGGAGCCGGTAAGGGCGAAGAGTGCGCGGGATTCCGTCTCGATCGTCGATGCCGAGCGCAAGAGCGCGCGGATCGGCAAGACGGTGCGCATCGTTTCGTGATATAATACGCCCCCATGCGAATACTGTTTCGATATGTTTTCCGCGAGTTCTGCGTGCCGTTGGCCTATTGTCTCACGGGATTCCTGTCGATATACGTGCTGTTCGAGCTCTTCGGCGTATTCAACCGCATCATGGAGGCAAAGCCCGGCTGGTCGGTCATCGTGACCTACTTCGCCGGGTACCTTTCGCCATACTTCGAGTGGCTTGCGCCGGCCTGCCTGATGCTCGCGGCCCTTTACACCATGTGGAGCTTCTGCCGCCATTCCGAGCTCATAGCGATGCGCGCGAGCGGAGTGGGCTTTTTCTCGATCGTCAGGCCGATGCTCGTGGTGGCCGCCCTCATGGCGGCCGTCGTCGCATGGGTAAACGAATCGTTCGCTCCGCGCTACGCGCAGTGGGCGAAGCAGTTTAGGGCCGCGCGCTTCGATTCGGACCGGATGCAGGTCGAGGACAACATCGTATACCACAACGTGAATGCCTCCCGAACCTGGAACGTGGGGGCGGTCATGAATCCGGAGGCCACAGCGCTGGAGGAGGTGTCGATCGGCGAGGATTGGCCGGAGGGCGGACGCAGGCGCACGATAAAGGCGGCGAGGGCGGAATATCTCGATGGGGAGTGGTGGCTGTACCGTCCGGTGTCGTTCCACTTCAGCAAGACGGGCGAGGATGTCCCGTCTCCGACCCCGGCGCTTGACGAGATCGATTTCCGCGCTTTCCCGGATTTCGACGAGAAGCCGTGCGACTTCATCATACAGAACAAGGATCCGGAATACTACTCCACACGTGACCGGCTGCGTTTCCTGTCGACGCATCCGAACATGTCGGACAAGTTCCGCAGGGAAATGGAGTACGACATGTGGGCGCAGATAATGGCTCCGTTCGCGTGCATCGTGATAACCCTTTTCGCGATCCCCGCAGGGGTCGCAACCGGGCGGCAGTCCGTGTTCAGGGGCATTCTGGGCGCCCTTGTGATGTTCTTCGCCTTCTATGCGCTTACGATTGGATGCCTTGTCCTGGCCCGACTCGGGTTCCTGCCGGCGATCATCGCGGCATTGTTGCCCGACGTGGCGTTTCTGGGAATAGGCTCGTATCTGTTCTATCGCCAGAGGTGACAATTAAATGGAGAGGTGTTAGCCAAATGGTTAGTCGCAGACAGGCCCGGGAGTGGGCAGTCATGATGCTTTGTGAATGCGATCAGAATCCGCCGGAGAGCCTGGAGGACGCTCTGGCGGCATTCTGGGCGCAGCTTGGGGAGATCGAAAGGGATGGCGTGGATTCGAGCGAGTACGGCGTAAGGTTCGTGTTCGGGAGGAGGGACGCGAAGCACGTTTCGTCGCTCGGCGACATGAAGGCCTTCGCCGAGGAGCGCATACGCGGGGTCCTCAGGGACGTCGAGGCGATCGACGCGGAGCTTGAGCCGTTCCTCCGGCACTGGTCGCTGTATCGGCTTGGCGTGGTGGAGCGCAACGTCCTGCGCCTCGGGGCCTGGGAGATCTCGCGCTGCGACGGCATCCCCCCGCCGATCGCGATAAACGAGGCCGTCGATCTCGCGAAGTTCTTTTCGGAGACGCAGAGCGGAAAGTTTGTGAACGGAGTGCTTGACTGCTATGCGAAATCGTTCGGGAAGCGCGAGCCCGCGTCGAAAAGGCGCTGACGCCGAAGCCGCCGCATCCGGGCGCACCCGCCCTGAAGACGAGGTGCGCTTCATGGAGCGGGCGATAGCCCTCGGCGAGCGCAGCCGGGGCGCAACTCGTCCCAATCCGCCGGTCGGGGCCGTGGTGGTGAAGGATGGCCGCATAATCGGCGAGGGTCGGCATAGGCGCTGCGGATGCGCACACGCGGAAGTCGAGGCCCTGGAGTCGGTCCGCAGAAACGGCAATTGCGCGAAGGGGGCTACGGTGTACGTCACGCTCGAGCCATGCTCGAGTCCCGGTCGCGTAGGGGCCTGCTGCGATGCGCTGAAGGCCTCTGGCGTGTCGAGGGTGGTGTGGGCCGTGCCCGACCCGAATCCCCGGAACGCCGGCGGCGCCGCGAGGGCGCTGCGGAAGTCGGGGATAGCGACGGAGTGCTGGTGGCGGGCCATGGACGGCAGGAAGCGCAGCTGCGCAATGCGCGCGAAGGGTCTTGTCGCGCCGTTCGCGAAGCACGTGACCACAGGCTTCCCGTACGTGACGGTGAAGATCGCGATGTCGCTCGACGGGAGGATATGCGACGAGAGCGGCAACGCGAGGTGGATATCGAGCGAGCGCGCGAGGAAGGAGACCGGACGCCTGCGGGAGTGCGTTGACGTGATGCTCGTCGGGGCGGAAACGGTAAGGAAGGACAATCCGAGCCTCTTGAGCCATGGGCGGCGAAACGACAACCTTTACAGGGCCGTCGCCACAAGGAGCGGGGCGCTGCCGGAGTCCGCGCAGATATTCACCGACGGGGCGAAAGACCGTACGCTTGTCTTCGAGATCGGGAAGGCCGGGCATGATTCCGGCCATGTGGCTGCCGCGACAACGATTCGCGTGGGCAGCCTTCGCGGGATGATGAAGCGCATCGGCGACATGGGGTTCATGCACGTGCTTTGCGAGGGGGGGCTTGAGCTTGCGACGTCGCTTGCGAAGGAAGGGCTTGTCGACGAGTGGCTGACCGTCCTGTCGCCGAAGGTGATCGGCCATGGCCGGATAGGCGATGCGGCCATCGTGCCTCGCGTGTCGGTGATGACGGATTTCCGAAAGCGGGGTGCGGCATCTGGATGGTGCGCAAATGCCTGACGGGAGGTGGATGTGGATACGCCTGTAAAGATACTGCTTGACCGCAAGCGCGAGGGGAAGGAGCTCGCCGGACCGCAGATCCGGGAACTGGTTGCCGCCTATGCGAAAGGCGACGTACCCGACTACCAGATGGCGGCATTCGCGATGGCCGTGTGCTGCCGCGGAATGTCCGCAGGCGAAACGCTTGCGCTGACGGAGGCGATGCGCGATTCGGGGAAATGCCTCGACTGGTCGGATATCCTGCGTCCGACGGCCGACAAGCACTCCACCGGCGGCGTCGGCGACAAGCTGTCCCTCGTGATACAGCCCCTTGCCGCAAGCTGCGGCGTGGCGGTGCCTTCCTTGACCGGACGCGGCCTCGGCCTCACCGGAGGGACGGCGGACAAGCTCGAGTCGATCCCCGGCTACAATGCTTCGCTTCCGCTTGCGGAATTCAAGCGCGTTGTCGCCGAATGCGGGTGCTCCATGACAGTCCAGACCGCCGAGATAGCGCCTGCCGACAAGCGGCTGTACGCGCTTCGCGACGTCACGGGCACGGTCGCGTCGATTCCGCTCATCGTTTCGTCGATACTTTCCAAGAAGCTGGCGGAGGGCGCGGGGACGCTGGTGTTTGACGTGAAATGCGGCAGGGGCGCATTCATGAAGACGCAAGAGGATGCGCTTTCGCTTGCGTCTGCGCTTGTGGGTGGGGCGAAGGGCGCCGGACGCAAGGCTTCGGCGATAGTCACGTCCATGGACGAGCCCCTTGGCTATGCGGTCGGCAACGCGCTGGAGGTCGCGGAGGCGATAGACGTGCTTAGGGGCGCCGGACGGATCCCTTCCGACGTGGTGGAGCTGTCGGTGGAGTTCGCGGCGGCGATGGTTTCCCTCGCGAAGGGATTCGACATGGGGAAGTCCCGTCTGCGCTGCCGCGAGAACCTGGCTAACGGCAAGGCCTACGCGACGTTCTCGGAGATGGTGCGGCTCCATGGAGGCGACCTTCGGCTCTTCGAGTCGATGTTTCGCGGTGAAGGGGCGGTCCCGCACATGGATCTGAAGGTTGAGAGGTCCGGCTACGTCGCGGATATCGATGCGGAATGCGTCGCAAGGGTGGCGTTCACGCTCGGGGCCGGAAGGGCCAGGTCGGACGACGCGATAGACCCGGCGGCGGGCGTGCTGCTCAATGTGGCGCATGGAGACAGGGTGTCGCCGGGCCAGCCGGTCGCGCGGCTGTTCGCCCAAGGGCGTTCCGATGCGCTGGAGGGGGCGGCCGCCGCATTGGCCGGCGCG
>CAVFWS010000009.1:737-5901 GCA_963626295.1 Clostridium sp. CAG:138 | reverse complement strand
AATGCGGAAATGTGATATCCTACGCACTCATTTTACGAAGAAAGGCAGCAGAGAATGAAAGTTGACCAGAAGGCCGAAAAGAATCCATGTGTCGTGAGCTTGACCGTCAAGGCGGATGCCGATGAGATAAGGGGGTCGGTGAAGAGAGTCCTCAACGAATTCGTGCGTGAGGCGCAGATCCCGGGTTTCCGCAGGGGCAAGGTGCCGGTTGAGCTCGTCCGCAAGAATTTCGCGAACGAGCTGAAGCGCGAGACGGAAGGCGCCTGCTTCCGCGAGTTCTACCCGAAGGCCGTTGAGGAGGCCAAGCTGAAGGTCATCGCCCTTGAGGGGGTCGCGGAGATGAAGCTTGCCGAGGCGGACGGCATGGAGTTCACGGCGCTGGTAGAGGTGCGTCCCGAGTACAAGATGCCGAAGTACAGGGGCCTTTCGATCGACAGCAAGGACGTCAAGGTCGAGGATGCCGCCGTCGAGGCGCAGATTGATCGCCTCCGCGAGATGTTCGCCAAGTTCGAGGACGCCAAGGAGGGCGATGCCGTTGGCGATGGCGACTTCGTGCAGTTCGACTACAGCGGGACGCTTGACGGCAAGCCGCTCTCCGAGGTCGTGCCGGACCAGAAGGCCGTCTGCGAGGCTACCGGCTTCTGGACGCAGATCGAGGAGGGGCGTTTCCTGCCTGAGATCCTTGAGGCGCTCAAGGGCATGAAGGCGGGCGAGGAGAAGAAGGATGTCGAGGTGTCCTTCCCGTCCGAGAATGCCCCGGACGCGCTGAAGGGCAAGAAGGCCGCCTATGGGCTGAAGGTCACGATGTTCCGCAAGCGCATCCTTCCAGATGACGCCGGGCTCGTCGAGTCCGCGAAGGCGGAGAGCGTGGAGAAGCTCCGTTCCGACATCCGCGAGCGCCTTGAGAAGCAGGCGGCGGAGGCGGAGACCGCGCGCCGCCGCAACCTGGCCATCGAGCTGCTCCTCAAGAAGGTCGATTTCGACGTTCCGCCGTCGCTCGTGCAGCGTCAGACCGAGGCGTACCTTGGCCAGCTCGCGCAGCAGATGCAGTATGCCGGCGTGACGGGCGAGTACATCGAGCAGAATCGCGAGAAGATCCTCAAGGATGCGCAGGAGCATGCCGAGAGGCAGGTTCGCCTGTCGTACATGCTTCTTGACATTGCGGATGCGGAGAAGATCGAGGTTGACGAGAAGGACGAGGGCAAGAGGGATCAGGCGCGGGCCGAGAAGACCCTCGAGTTCATCCTTGCCGAGGCGAAGAAGTGATCCGCCCTGCGGTGTCGGCTACATCAGGTAAAGCTTGTTTGGAGTGCGCATGAAAAAGAACGGCAGTCCGAGGTCGTATTTGATTCCGATGGTCGTGGAGCAGACGAGTCGCGGCGAACGCAGCTACGACATCTACTCCAGGCTGCTTCAGGACCGCATCGTCCTGCTTGGCGGCGAAGTGACGGATGAGTCCGCGAACCTCATCGTGGCGCAGCTTCTCTTCCTGCAGTCGCAGGATGCGAAGAAGACGATCAGCATGTACATAAACTCCCCCGGCGGAAGCGTCACGGCAGGTCTCGCGATATACGACACGATGCAGTTCATATCCTGTCCGGTCGCGACATACTGCATCGGGCAGGCGGCCTCCATGGGGGCCGTGCTCCTCACGGCGGGCGCGAAGGGCAAGCGCTTCGCGCTCCCGAACGCGCGCATCATGATCCACCAGCCATGGGGTGGCGCAGAGGGCAAGGCGAGCGACATAGAGATCACCGCAAGGGAGATACTTCGCCTGAAGGAGCGGCTGAACCGCATACTCGCCGACCATTCGGGCAAATCCTACGAGGATGTCGTGCATGACACGGACCGCGACTACTTCATGAGCGCGTCCGAGGCGGCAGAGTACGGACTCATTGACGGCGTTGTGTCGCCGAAGAATCGCTAAGAAGATGGCTACCAGATCCCCCAGACAGCTTTTCTGCAGCTTTTGCGGCCGCGGTTCCCGTGAGGTGATGATTATCCCCGGGCCGATGGACGCCAACATATGCGTCGACTGCGCCAAGCAGATCGCCAGCGCCGTGACGGAGGCCGAGAAGGCGGCCGGGGCGGACAAGGGAAGGAAGGAGATCCCGGCGCTGGGCCCAGTCCCGATGCCAAGGGAGATAAAGGCGTTCCTCGACAGCTACGTGATCGGCCATGACGAGACGAAGAAGATCCTGTCCGTCGCCGTCCACAACCACTATCGCCGCCTCGAGCAGAAGGAGAAGGCGGCCGACGGGAAGGCGCACAAGGCGTCTATGGAGTTCGACGACGTTGAGATAGAGAAATCCAACATCCTCCTCATCGGCCCTACCGGCACGGGCAAGACGCTTTTTGCGAAGACGCTCGCGAAAATGCTCAAGGTCCCGTATGCCATCGGCGACGCCACGACGCTCACGGAGGCGGGATACGTCGGCGAGGACGTGGAGAATCTTGTGCGCTACCTCCTGCAGAACGCCGGTGGGGACGTCGAGCTGGCGAAACGCGGGATCATATATGTCGATGAGATTGACAAGATCGCGTCCAAGACGGACAACGTGTCGATAACGCGCGACGTGTCCGGCGAAGGCGTGCAGCAGGCGCTTCTCAAGATCATAGAGGGGACGGTCTGCCGCATACCGCCCAAGGGTGGGCGCAAGCATCCGGACCAGGAATACATCGAGGTCGATACCTCCAACATCCTCTTCATCTGCGGCGGCGCGTTCGTTGGCCTCGACCGCATAATCGGAGAGCGTTCCGGGCGCAGGGTGATCGGCTACGGCACGGACGGTCAGGATGGCTCCGGGGATGCTTCGCCCGAAGGCCTTGACGTCCGCCCTGAGGATCTCGTAAAGTTCGGCCTGATCCCCGAGTTCACGGGAAGGCTGCCGGTCATAACCGCGATGAAGGAGCTTACCGAGGATCAGCTCGTAAAGGTGCTTACCGAGCCGAAGAACTGCCTCGTGAAGCAGTACAGGAAGCTTCTCGCCATGGATGGCGTGGATCTCTCCTTCGCGCCTGAGGCGCTGCGCGAACTGGCCAAGAACGCGATCATGCGCAAGACCGGGGCGCGCGGGCTGCGGGCGGCGATGGAGCGCGTGATGACGGACATCATGTATGATGCGCCGGGCGGCAAGTCCGGCGCAAAGGTCGAGATAACGGCCGAAATGGTCAGGGAGAAGCTGAAGTGACCGTTTCATTGCTCAAATCGAAGCTTCACCGCATCTCCGTGACCGAGGCGAAACTCGACTATACCGGTTCGCTTACGATCGACGAGGATCTCATGGATGCGGTCGGCATCCTGAATTACGAGAAGCTTCTCGTGGCAAATGTGGATAACGGCGAACGCTTCGAGACGTATGCGATTCGCGGTCCGCGAGGTTCCGGCGTGTGCTGCCTCAACGGCGCGGCGGCGCACAAGGGCAAGGTCGGGGACAGGCTGATCGTGATGACCTGGGCGCAAATGTCCGAGGATGAGGCCAAGGGATTCACTCCGCGTGTCGGCGTAATGGGCGAAGGCAACCGCCTCGTGTGATTCGGATGTCGGTCGTCCTCTCCTGTCGATGGCGTATGTGGTGTGATTGCGCAATGTTTGGGTCGAGGGCATGTGGGTGTCACGGGAGGGGTCTGGCATGACGGCGATAATCCCGGCCGCCGGCAAGGGTACGCGATTCCTGCCGGTCACAAGGGTCGTTCCGAAGGAGATGCTTCCGATCGGGGCGAAGCCCGCAATCCATTGCATCGTCGAAGAGGCTGTCGATGCCGGTGCGGACGATGTCGTCATCGTGATCTCAAGGGACAAGGAGATGATCCGCAGGTATTTCGAGGGCGACCCAGATCTTGCCCGCAGGGTCAGGTTCGCCTACCAGACTGAGCAGAGGGGCCTTGGGCATGCCGTCCTGCAGGCCGCCGGGCTTGTGTCGCCGGGACAGGTCCTCATCCTCCTGGGCGATGCGCTTGTGACGGGGCCAAACCCCAGCCTTGAGATGAGGAGGCTTTCGGAGGCCAATGGCGGGGCCTGCGTGATCGGCATGGAACGGGTGCCGATGGAACGGGTGGGCAGATATGGAATCGCCGCGCCCAGGGATGGCGCGGAAGGGGGGATCCCGGACCGCGGTCTTGTCGAGGTCGCGGACCTTGTGGAGAAGCCGAATCCAGCCGACGCGCCGAGCAACCTCGCCATTGCCGGACGGTACCTTCTTGACGGCGACATATTCGGGTTCCTGTCCACCCAGACTCCGGGGCATGGCGGCGAGATACAGCTTACCGATGCGATTCGCCGCCTCATCCCGTCGAGGAGGGTGCTTGGCCTTGTCTACTCCGGGAAACGGCAGGACATCGGGAATCCGCAGGGGTATCTGAACGCATTGGAGGCTTTCAATGGAATCTGTAAGGGCTAGGAGCTTCGCTCGCGCAGGCCTTCTCGGCAATCCGAGCGACGGGTATTTCGGAAAGACGCTGTCATTCGCGTTCGCGAACTTTGGCGTGGAGCTGCGGCTTGCCGAGTCTTCCAAGATGCGGTTTGTCCCTGGAGAGGTGGATGACGCGATGTTCGATTCGCCCGAACAGCTCGTGCACGACCTTCGCATATACGGGTATTATGGCGGAATACGGATGCTCAAGGCGGTTGCCAAGCTGTTCTTCGAGTACTGCATGGCGCAAGGCATCCCGCTCCCGAAAAGGAACTTCACCGCCGAATACAAGATAAACGTGCCGCGTCTTGTCGGCCTTTCCGGCTCAAGCGCGATATGCAGCGCGATGCTCAAGGCTCTCATGGGGTTCTACGGGGTCGAGATCCCCGTCGAATACGCGCCGACGCTGTGCCTTGAGGCGGAACGCGATGAGCTCGGCATAAACTGCGGGTACCAGGACCGCGTCATCCAGATGTACAACGGGCTCGTGTTCATGGATTTCGACAGGGCGTACCTTGAACGGTACGGGTATGGCCGCTACGAGAGGCTGGACGCATCGCTGTTGCCGAAGCTGTATGTCGCCTACGACCCTAATCGCGCAGAGGAGTCCGGCAAGGCCCACAGGAAGGTCAGGCGGCTTTTCGATGCGAGGCGTCCCGACATCCTGGCGGCAATGTCCGAGTTTGCCGACATAGCGCAGCGTGGGCGCGATGCGCTCGTGGAAGGGCATCCGGAGGCGTTGCCGGCGCTCG
>CAVFWS010000009.1:0-727 GCA_963626295.1 Clostridium sp. CAG:138 | reverse complement strand
AGGCCGGGGCGAGCGCGAAGTTTGCCGGATCCGGCGGCGCGATAGTCGGGACGTTCGAGGATGACGGACAGTTCGCGCGCCTCTCGGCGGCGCTTGGCGAGATCGGATGCCGTACGCTGAAGCCGATCGTGGCCACGTCCGACGACATCGAGATGCCGCTGGATGGGGTGTGGCGCAATTCGTGACCATTGCATTTCGGAGGCTCTTGTGAAAGGGAAGTTCGGCGATCTTGTCAGGGTGTTCTTCGGGAGCGGGTTCTTTCTCGGCCTTTCGCCGATAGTGCCCGGCAGCTTTGGCGCCCTTGTGGGCCTGGCCTGGCACGCTTATGCGTTCTGGAACGGCTGGCGTCCGACCGACGTGAGGATATGGTGCTTCACGGGGGCCGTGCTGTTCTCCGCCATGCACTACCTTCTCACGCCGTGGGCGCAGAGATACTGGAAAGACCCGGACCCGAGCCATTTCGTGCTGGACGAGATCGTGGGCTACCTGTGCGTGCCGGTGTTTGCCGTGGATTTTGCCTACTGGTGGCAGCTTGCGGCGGCATTCGTCGTGTTTCGCGTGCTCGACGCGATCAAGCTGCCGGGCGCCCGCTACATTGACCGCAACATCCACAATGCGCATGGCGTCCTTTTCGACGACGTGGTTTCGGCCGCCTATTCCGCGCTGATCGTCTCTTGCGTCACGTGGCTATGGTTCTGATGCGCGGCTAACATAAACCGTGCTGGGC
>CAVFWS010000008.1:0-33063 GCA_963626295.1 Clostridium sp. CAG:138 | reverse complement strand
CGCCGAGGCGAGCTCGTCGCACGTCTCCGCCATCGGCGAGGACGGGGTGATCGGATAAATAGCGGCAACCTCAGAGCAGGCAAACGCTATCTGGGCCGCGGCGGTATTGCCGTCAACCATGATCTTCTTGGCCATTTTTCTTGTACTCCTGTTTAGTGAAAACCACTTGCCAATAAAAATGTGCATGATTATCCCACAAACACCCCTTGTTAGGCAAGTATAACTTGTACGCGCCGATTGGCGACCCGTGGCGGATATGGTATAATCCGCGCCATGAAAAGGATAAAGTTTGGGCTTCTGCCGTGCATCGCGCTCGCCATCGTCCTCGGGATAGCGATTGGCACGGTCGCGCCGGCCCCTGCCGTAAGGTTCGTGAACACCATAGGCGCATTCTGCGACCAGTTCATAAAGTTCATGGTGCCGCTGATCATCCTCGGGCTTGTCACCCCCGCCATAGCAGAGACCGGGCACGGCGCCGGCAGGATGCTGCTCACCACAGTCTCCATTGCCTACGTGTCAACGCTGTTCGCGGGATTCCTCTCCTATTTCGTCTCGGCGGCGGCATTCCCGTCCCTCGTCGCGTCAGGCGCAACTTCGGCGATGGAGGAGGCGGCCGTGAAGTTCGCCCCCTACGTGACGATACAGATACCCTCGATAATGGACGTGATGAGTGCGCTCACGCTGTCGTTCATCCTCGGCCTCGGCATGATATTCGCGGACTCCGTTGTGCTCAAGCGCGGGTTCATCGAGTTCCGCACGGTCATCACCAAGACGATATCCACAGCCATCGTGCCGATGCTTCCGGTTTACATATTCGCCATATTCCTCGACATGACCGCCGCCGGGAAGGCCAAGTCGGTGCTTACGTCCTTCGCCGCGATCATCGCGGTGTTCACCCTGCTTACCCTGCTCGTCATACTGCTGCAGTTCGTGGTCGCCGGGATTGTCGCCCGCAGGAACCCGTTCAAGGCCATGCTCACCATGCTGCCGGCGTACGTCACCGCGCTCGGCACATCCTCGTCCGCCGCGACGATCCCGGTCACGCGGGTGCAGACCATCGCCAACGGCGTGCGCCCCGAGATCGCCGACTTCGTAGTCCCCCTGTGCGCGACGGTGCACCTTGCCGGCTCCACGGTCAAGCTCGTCTCGTGCGCCATCGCGCTGATGCTGATGAACGGAAATGCGGCGAGCATAAACCTTGGGACATTCGCCGGATTCATTGCGATGGTGGGCGTTGTGATGGTGGCGGCTCCCGGTGTTCCCGGCGGAGCCGTAATGGCCGCGCTCGGCATCCTGCAGTCCATGCTCGGATTCGACCAGACGCAACTCGCCCTGATGATCACGCTGTACGTGGCGACCGATTCCGTAGGCACCGCCTGCAACATAACGGGAGACGGGGCGATCGCCATCATAATGGACAGGATCACGCCCCATTCCAAGGAATAGCGCATTGGGGATTTGCGATTTACGATTTGCGACTGCATTTGGGGATTTGGGATAAATCGGCAAATCCTCCAATGCAATCGCAAATCGAAAATCGGAAATCGTAAATCCAGCCACAGCAGTCTGATGGCGATACACAGCCGACTCCTAATCCATTACGCTTGCCACGAATCGCCTTGCGTTTTCGTCAAGCTGCGGTCCCGTCACCCCGGTGAGTTCGGAAACCTTCGCGAATATCTGCGCGAGCAGCGCATCCCTCTGCGCATCGTCGGCAACGTCATCGTCCGTCTCGACAAGAAGGCGTTCCGGCGGAAGCCCCCTGACAAGCTTGCGGTAGTTCACCGCATGGTCGTTCAGCACCGCCTTGCCTACGCTCACGAATCCGTTCATGGCGAATATCTCAGGCAAAAGGCCATCACTTCTCGAAAAGCCGTGGAACAGCAACGCCGGTATCCTCGGTACGAAAGGCTTTACGCACTTCACGACCTCACCCCAGCACTTGGCGCCATGCAGAACCACCGGACGTCGCGCATCCGCCGCCACGCGAAGCTGCGCCAGGAACAGCTCGCGCTGCGCGGGCGACACGCACTTTGTCTTAAGCCTGTCGAGGCCTATCTCGCCGACGCCTGCCGCCGGATCGGACTCCACCTGCCGCCGCACGTCGCCAACGGCTGCCTCCAGATCCACCCCGTCCGCAGACCATGGATGCACTCCGTAAAAGCGGCATTCCTTGCCGCAAAGCGAAAGGCACGTTGCCACGCCCCTATGGTAATGGGCATTGGTCATTTGAACTCCATGTCGAACGACCGCTCGAAATCGATGAAGATGCGCGCGTCCGGCGCGACATCCTCAAGCCTGACGACATCCTCCAAGCCATCCTTCCGCACTTCGGCCGAATACGAATATCGCCGAGCGTCCTGCGGCATCCTGTCCCATGCGTCCTCCACGCGCACCGTAAGCGTGATCGGGTGGGCGCTCTCCCCATGCACCCGAAAGCATCCGTCTTCGCCGTAGTGCGCAACCATGCGATACTCGCCAGGCTCGTCGCGTATCAGGGCCTCACCGGCCATCATCTTCAGCCTCCTCGAAAAGCCCTTCGACGTACCGCCCGACAAGAACGTCCAGATTGCGGGCGAAGAGGGACGAGCGGGTGATCACGCGCTTCGTGTCCCGGTTCATTACGACCACCGACATCGTCACGGCGTCCCGGTCGCCCGCACCGGCGAACCCGGCATCCCCATATTCCCACGAGTCGACCATCACGTGCATGGCGATGTTGCACCCGTTCGTCTTTGACGAATGCGACACGCCGATGCCGTCAAGAGCCTTGCCGAACGCGCGCTCGACCTGCTTGCGGCTCCTTGCGTGGAGCTGATACCCGTTTGCGTTCACCGGGTCCGCAAGGTATACGCGCGAACTGCGCGGCAGCCTGTCGCGCAGCTTCGGGATGCCCTCATCGATCGTCCCGGCCATCCATCCGCTTATGCTGGCGCAGCCCGCAAGGACCGGCAGCATGGCGGCAACCATCTTCACGAAAACTCTCTGCATACGCACCTGTCGTCAAACCCATGCTTGACGCCCCCTATCTCCTGAGTCGTCTCATGTCCCTTCCCGCACACCACAACCGCATCGCCCGGCTCGGCGCGCGCAAGGGCAAGGAAGATCGCCTTCCGGCGATCCGGCTCGACCGTGACGGAATCCGATCTCACGGACTCGGGGATTCCGGAAAGTATCTGGCCGATTATCGCATTCGGGTCCTCGCTTCGCGGATTGTCGCTCGTGACCACAAGCCTGTCCGCCGCCTCGGACGCCGCCCGACCCATCAGCGGACGCTTCATCGGGTCCCTGTCGCCGCCGGCCCCGAACACGGCCCACACATTCCCTGCCGTGAACCTCTTCACGGTGGATAGGACGTTGCGCAGCGCATCGTCCGTATGGGCATAATCGACAAACACTCGGGCCCTCGAATTAGTCGCCACCTCCTCAAGCCGTCCCCACCGAGGGCGAAGCATCGGAATCGCGGCCTGTATGGATTCACGCGACGCGCCGGCGGCCTCCGCAAGCGCGGCGGCAAGCAGGACATTGGACTTGTTGTAGTCGCCGGCGAGCCTCAGCCCGGAAAGGTCGAACCGGGGATGTCGCATTGTCACGGGTATCACGTTAAGGGGGAGGTCTCCCGCCCTCTCGTACATGCGCACCCCGTTGCCGCCGTCAAGGCACACCGCATATGGCGGGAGGTCCCGCCGCCCGGACGAAGGCTGCGGATGGCAGGATGCCGCTATTATCCGCGCGAAGTCAAGCTTGACTTCAAAGTACGCCTCCATCGTCTTGTGGTAGTCGAGGTGGTCTTCAGTGAGGTTCGTGAACGCTCCGCCGGAGAACACCGTATCGCCGAAGCGCCGCTGGTGTATCGCGTGGCTCGACACCTCCATCACGCAGTCGTCCAGTCCGTTTGCCTCCATCTCCGAGAATATCCCCTTAAGCGTTTCAAGCGGCGGCGTGGTGTACCCGGTGGAGAACCTTCTCGTCCCGGTATCAACCTCGACCGTCGTTATGTACCCGCACTTCCTTCCCGATGAGCGCAGGAACTCGGCAAGCACCCACGTTGTCGTAGTCTTGCCGTTCGTGCCCGTTATCCCCCAGATCCTCATATCCGTGTACCTCTCGGACGCACCGTCAATCCATTGCCTACAGATCCACCAGCTCCTCCGGCTTGTCCGGCTCCACGCCAAGGTAGCGCGCGACCGACTCGGCTATGCGGCGGAACACCGGCGCTGCGCAGACGCCTCCCTGATGGTTGTACAGGGGCAATCCCGTCTCTTCGTGCTTCTTGAAGGAGCGGCAGTTCTCCGGCTGCTGGTATGTCACCAGCACGACAAATGAGGGGTCCATGGCCGGGACGATCCCTATGAACGAGGCATTGAAGTTGACGGTGGAGTAGCCGCGCCCCTCCTTCATCTGCGCCGTGCCCGTCTTCCCGGCGACGGAATACCCCCTCACGGCGGCACGCCGCGCAGTGCCGCCCTTCTTCGCAACCCCGATAAGCATCTCGCGGACAGCGCGCGCGGTCTCGGCGGTGATTGGGCGGCCCACCTCCTCCGGTTCGTTCTTGAACAGCAGGTCGCCATCGTGCGCAACGACCCTGTCAACCACGTACGGCCTCATCAGCCGTCCGCCGTTCGCTATCGCGCCGTACGCGACGGCCATCTGGATTGGCGTCACGGCGACGAACTGCCCTATCGGCGCTCGGGACCACGATGCCTTGTCCCACTTCCTCCAGTCCGGCAGGATCCCGGTCTCCTCCCCCGGCAGGTCTATCCCGGTCTTGCGTCCGAACCCGAAAGCCCTGAAATACTCCCATAGCCGCTTGTGACCGAGCCGGTAGCCGAGCTTGCCGTAGACTATGTTGGAGGAATGCACAATGCCTTCAGTGACGGACATGAACGGCTCCCACTTGTGCGATCCGTCGCCAGGCAGCTTGTAGTAGTCGGGATCGTTGCGTGCAGTCGAGACCATCGACGAGGGCGTGACCATCTTGTCGTTTATCACGGCGCAGGCCGTGATCGTCTTCATCACGCTGCCCGGCTCGTAGTTCTCGGATACGCAGCGGTTCTTCTTGACCAGTTCCCCGGCCTTGTTGTAGTTCTCAGGCTCGAACGTCGGGCACGTGGCCATCGCGAGCACCGCCCCCTTGTCCGCGTCAAGCACGATCGCCCACCCGGCCATGGCCTGGCAGTTTGTTAGCCCATCGTACAGCGCCTCTTCGACGGCATACTGCACATCGTGGTCTATCGTGAGGTACACGTCCGCGCCGGGCGTCGGGTCCACGTCAACGACGCGCCTCTCGCGAATCTCCCGCCCGCCCGCGTCGCGCATTCCCTTTACCCTGCCGGCCTTGCCCTTGAGGAACCGTTCGTATCGCATCTCCACTCCGCCGGCCCCAACCGGGTTGTCCGGATCCTTGGAGACGAAGCCAAGCACGTGCGCCAGGAGCTTCCCCTGCGGATAGCGGCGTATCTGCCGGTCGTCAATGACGATCCCGGAGACCCTGGACGAGTCGGTGAGTATCCGATTCGCGGCATCGTCATACGATGTCGCAAGGTACACATACCTGGAGTCTATGCGCCAGAACACGTCCCTTACCTTGTCCACGTCCATCTTGAGGGCATCGGCCACCGTGCGGACCACAGACTCGCGCGTGTGCCGCCTGAGGTTGACGCTGCGGGGATCCACATGGTACTCCCACACCGGCACGGAACAGGCGAACGGCTGCCGCCCGCCGGCATCAGAGTATATTCCGCCCCTAAGCCCGGGCACTTCCCGCGTAAACCAGTATCGCGGATCGCGAACCGGCAAATCGACAATCGAAAGGTGGATTACTACGAGCCTGTAGCCGATCACGCAGGCGCACGCCAGCATGACCGCGACAACCCACCAGAACCGGGTGCGCTCACTTACGAACGCCATTCTTGGCGTGCCTCCGCGAAGCGGCCGTGCCGTAGCCGCGCACGGTTGCATGTGCAACCGAAGTCCGCTGTGACGCCTCAGAGGTGCCGCGCAGACGCGCAAGGGCAAGCTGTCCCGGAACGGGCACGCCTGTGCGGCCCATGCGGACAATCTGGTCTTCGCGGGGGATATCCATCTCAAGCCCGAAGCGCGTAAGCGCGATCTTGAGCCGCTCCGGAACCTTCATCTCGTCCCACCGCGTCTTCTCCCTGGTCAGTTCCGACTCAAGGCGCTGCAGGGTCTTCTCCCTAAGCCCGATCTCGCGTGTGATCGTAGAGCATCGCGAGTTCATCGCGAAGAAGATCATCAGCATTATGAAAGCCGACACTATCAGGGACGCGACACCCATTGAACTCGTCGCGAACCGTGAATTCTTCTTTACTCGCTTGTTCCTTCTCATGCCAGGTCCCCTTTCCTAAATCCTTTCCGCCGCCCGCAGCTTTGCGCTGCGGCTGCGCGGATTTTCGCCGGTCTCGCCCTCTGACGCCGTGACCGCACGTGGCGTGACCATGCGTACGCGGGGAAGCTCCCCTTCCCACCGCGCACCGCCCTGCTGGAGCGACACCATCTTTCCCGCGTGCGCGGAAAAGAACCTCTTTACGGTCCTGTCCGTCAGGCTCTCGAACGTTATCACGACGAAGCGGCCACCTTCCCTCAAGCGACCCAATCCGCCGGAAAGCGAACGGGAAAGTTCCCCAAGTTCGTCGTTCACCGCCATGCGCAGCGCCTGGAACACCCTTGTCGCCGGATGGTGCGCCCCATGCCTTCCAACCGTACGCTCGACGAGTTCCGCCAACCGCAGTGTCGTCCCGATGGGGTGGGTGCCACGCTCCCTGACTATCGCCTTCGCTATCCGCCGGGCGTTCGGCTCCTCGCCAAGCGAGCGGAAAATGTCCGTGAGTTCGTCTTCGCCGGCGGAATTCGCAAGCTCGGCCGCTGTCACCCCGCGCGACCGATCCATCCGCATGTCAAGAGGCCCATCCGCCCTGAAGCTGAAGCCACGCTCCCCTTCGTCCAGTTGAGGACTCGAAACGCCAAGATCCAGCAAAATCCCATCGACTACCTCCAATCCAATCCTGTCCAGTATCCCGGTCACATCGCCATGGTTGCCCTTGACAACCTCCAGCCCGTCAACACCCATCGCCGACACGTCTTTCAAGGCATCGTCATCGCGGTCTATCCCTATGACCCGCCCGCCACGGCGCACAATCTCCCGCGAATGGCCTCCCCTTCCGAGGGTGCCATCCACGTATACGCCACCCGGCCTTACGTTCAGGGCGTCTACGGCTTCATTCAGCATCACTGGCGTATGCCTGCGGGTCATGCCTTCGACCCTCCCCTCGCAAGCATCTTGCGCTTTGCCGCCACGGCCCTGAACTCCGTGAGATCCAGCTTCCCCGACTGCGACGCGGGCTTGAGCTCCGCAGCCCACAATTTGGCCTTGCGCATGCCGCCGATCATCGTCACTCCGGCCATTATGCCCGCGTGCGAAAGCAACTCGTCCCCAATGCGGATGCGCCCCTGCGCATCGACCTTGAGCATCTGCGAATGCGCCGCTATCGCCTGGGCATCGGCATCGGCATCATCGTCGAAAAGATCCGCATCCTGGTACCTGGCAAGCGTACGCTCCATGAGCTCCACAGGTATGAGCTCGAGGCAATCCTCCGTAGGGGACGGCATGATGTAGACATAAGTGGGATTTCCCAGGGCATCGCGCCATTCGCTTGGAATCGTGAGGCGCTTCTTGGGGTCAAGCGTATGGCGAAACGTATCCACAAGGCCGCCAATCGGCCTCTTTTGCGCATTATTCCCTGCGCCCCTGATCGCTTCGACTGAAGAACTCAAACCATTTCCCCCACTTGTCCCCATATTATGACACAACGCACCACCGAATGCAAGCACAAAAGTGCGGGAAGATGATAGTCGTCGTTTGCGGAACTAAACCTGAACGGATTGCGTCTACCCCTTGCCATTAGGGGCGATGGCAAGGCACATGGGGATGGACGAGAGGAAACGCATCGCGTTCCTGTCCGGATGCGGAAGCAAGGTGTCGCAGATAGCGGACGGCATCGGCAGACTAGAACCCGACCGCGGCGCAGGAGACCCTGCGTCGCGGAGGGCGCACTCCGTCTACGGCTGGCTCAACGGCGGACAACCCGCCGCTTCCCGTCGCCACGCCACAGGTCAATCGCTAAACTTGCGTTTAGTTCCGCAGACGAAACTTCATGCCTCTTGTGGCGAAACGGCTTATGCGCCGAGCTGGAGGCGCACGAAGCGCTTCACCTCGACCGGTGCGCCGCAAGCCTTCGAGACGCCCTCGAGGTACTTCTCGACCGTGAGGTCGCCATTCGCGACGTAGTCCTGCTTGAGCAGGCACACCTGGGTGCAATACTTCGCCGCCATGCCCTTCTTGATGCCGGCAAGGGCCTGTTCCGGGGGAAGCTTGCCCTTCTGCTCCTTGAGCGCATTGAGCTTGATCTCGAGCTCCGCGTCGATCTCGGCCTGGGGGACATCCTCGGGCCTTATGTACTTCGGCGCGTTGGCGGCAATCTGGAGGCACACCATGTGGGCCGCCTCGGCAAGCTCGGCGGACGCCGCGCACTTCCCGCAGGGCGTCGCAAGCTCCACGAGCACGCCGATCTTGCCGCCCATGTGGATGTAGCTGGAGAGGACGCCGGTGCCCTCGAGCTGATAGCGCTCGGTGCGGCGGATCTTCACGTTCTCGCCGGTCTTCGTGAGGAGCATCTGGTAGTCGTCCTTGAGGGTCTCGGCGACATCCTTGCCCTCAAGCGCAACCTGCGCCGCCTTGCTGCAGAAATCCCTGTAGGCATCCGTCTTCGCCACGAAGTCCGTCTCGCAGTTGACCTCGGCGAGCGCCATCGCCTTGCCGTCCGCCGCCACGGCGGCGGCGATGATGCCTTCCTTGGATTCCTTGTCGACACGCTTGGCGGCAACCGCCAGGCCCTTCTCGCGAAGGTACTTGACGGCCTCCTTCATGTCGCCATCGGCGGCCTGGAGCGCCTCCTTGCACGCGCCCATGCCGGCGGCCGTTGCCTCACGGAGTTCCTTGATCATTGCAATCGTGATATCCATCTCAAGATTCCTTTCTTCTTGTTTGACCATCCAAACGGCAGGCCGCTTATTCTGCGGCGGGCGTCTCCGCCGCGACAGCGGCCTCTGCGGCGGCAACGCCGGCCGCGCGCTTGGCGGCAAGCTCGGCCTTCGCCTTGGACTCCGCCGCCTCCTTGGCCGCGCGGGCGGCCTGCTTCACGGCGTTGGAAAGCGAACCGGCCTTCTTGCCGCGAACGGCGGTCTTCACCGCAGCCTCGCCCTTGGCCGCGCGGTCCTCGAAAGCCTTGGCCTTGCGCTCCGCGCGGGCGGCCTTCTCCGCATCCTCGCGGGCCTTGCGCTCCTGGTTGCGCTTGGCGGCCTCCTCGGCGGCCTTTGCGGAGTATTCGTCGTTCGCCTGCTTGATCACCTTCACGATGCCGCTGACGACGAGCTCGACGCCCTTCACGGTATCGTCGTTGCCGGGGATCACGTAGTCGATCGGATCGGGGTTGGCGTTGGTGTCCACAAGGGCCACGACCGGGATGCCGAGGCGCACCGCCTCCTTGACCGCATTCATCTCGCGGCAGACGTCGATCACGAACACCGCGCCGGGGCGATCCGCCATGTCGGCGATGCCGGTGAGGTTCTTCTCGAGCTTTGCGAGCTCGCGGCGGAGCATGGACGCCTCCTGCTTGTGCTTGGAGAGCTCGCCGTTGTTCTGGCGGGCGATCGCCTGGATCTGGCGCATGCGCTTCACCGAGCCGCGGATCGTCTTGGAGTTGGTGAGCGTGCCGCCGAGCCAGCGCTCGGTCATGTAGTACTGGCCGCAATCCTCGGCGGCGGCCTTGACGAACTCCTGCACCTGCTTCTTCGTGGCGACGAAAAGCACCTTCTTGCCGTCGAGAACCGTCTTCTTGAGGAATTCCGCCGCCTCGTCGAGCAGCGAGACCGTCTGCGTAAGGTCGATGATGTGGATGCCGTTGCGCTTGTCGAAGATGTAGGGCTTCATCTTCGGGTTCCAGCGCTTGGTCTGATGGCCGAAGTGCAGACCGGCATCAAAGAGTTCCTTGAGTGTGAGACCCGTGAGGGCAGACGTGGGCATATCCATTTTCGTTCCTTTCAGTTAAGTTGTGCAACTAATCCGCTTTGGCGCAGAGTCGGATTTCTCCGCGCCGTTCGCTTCATTTTCCCAACCATCGGAAAAACAGGGGGATAAGATAGCAAAACGCCCGCCCAAAGTCAAGCGTCGGCGGTTTGCGCTCCGGTTGCGGGATCCGTCCCAGGAGCCTACACGTCAAGTGCCGCGCTATCCTTCCTGACACGGCTGAAGTCGAGTTTCGTGAGGTCGACGTCCATATCCCCAAGCGGCTCGGCTGTCTTCCATGCGCCGCGGGTGAAGTCCGGCACATCGACGGAACTCGAACGGCTGCGGACGCTCCTCTCGCTCAGTTCGCATATCGAGCACCACGCCGCAAGGTCATACACGTCCATGTCAAGCGGCAGTCCGTTCTGGAGGCAATACGCCCAGCGAAGGTCCATTATGAAGTCCATCCCCCCGTGCCCGCCGACCTCCTCGGCTATCTTCCCGATCTTACGCCAGAGCGGGTGGCGGTACCTTTCGCGGTAGCGTTCCGCCTCCGCTTCGGGCATGAACGCATGGATGCGGGACGTGGATTTCGGGTCGTCCATGAAAAGCTTGTACACCGCAGGATCGTCGCCGTATGTGCGCCAGGGCATCCCCCAGAACGTCCCCCGCGTGCCGGAAAGGAGGTCGATCCTCGTGTATGGGCGCGGACTCGACACGTCATGCTGGATCTGGATGGCCCGTCCGCGCGCCGTCTTGACCAGCGTCACGTTCATGTCGCCCATGGCGATGCGCTTGCCGCGCCGCCAATCCTCCGCCGGATAATGGTCGCGGGCGAACCTCTCGAATCCGGCCTGCTGCGACTCCAGCGACACGAGGTAGTCGAAGCGGTCGCCCCGGTTTATGCCCATCGACCATGCGATCGGACCGAGCCCGTGCGTCGGATACTGGTTGCCCCGGTGCTCCGCGTTCCAGTGGAGCCGCCAGTCCCTGAAGTACCGCTCCCAGCAGCTGCGCCGAAGGTCGTGTATGTAGGCGCACTCGCCGTACGTCAATTCGCCGAGCGCCCCCTGCCGCGCGAGCGAGAGCATCAGCATCTCCATCTCTCCGTAGACGCAGTTCTCGAGCTGCATGCAGTTGCGGCGCGTACGCTCGGAGGTCTCCACGAGCTCCCAGCACTCGTCCACGGTAAAGGCCGCCGGCACCTCGGTAAGCACATGGCGTCCGGCGCGCATCGCATAGAGCGCCACGGGGACGTGCATCGCCCACGGCGTGACGGAATAGACCACGTCCACGCCGTCCCAGTCGCAAAGGGCCTTCCAGGATTCCTCCGCCCCGTGGAACAGGCGCCTCGGCACGGGCAGATTCTCCTCCCGCAGCCACGAGACCTGGCGGTCCACCGCCTCCTTGCGGACGTCGCACAGGGCTACGATCTCCACGCCGGGGATCATCGCGATGCGGTGCACCGCGCCGCCCCCGCGGTTGCCAAGGCCGATGATCCCCACACGGACCTTCGGCATGGGAGGGAGGCTGAAGCCCTGCATCGGGGCGGCGCCGGACTTGGCAATGCGGGATCCGCCGGATGCGCACCCTGCTGCGAAGGCCACCGCCCCCATGCATGCCGCCCCCCTGATGAACTCCCGCCTGCCGACACTCGACATTCCCTCGTCCGCGATTCCCGTCGTAGCCATACCTTGCATTCCTTTATCCATTTCGCCGTCACATCAGGATCTCGTCCGTCGCGTTGACGGCCGCCGCGTTCATCTTCATTGTCATGGCATTCATGTCAACCTTCCCACATCAGCACTTCCGGGCAATCACCGCACGATCACCCTCATCCCGTCGCCGCGGCGGAGATAGAGTCCGTCCTCGTCGCCCGGCATCCGGCAGAACGACCAGCGCTTCGCGGCGCGCGCCGCAGCCGGCAGGCCGAGCCCGGCGGGATAGTCGCCGAGGCGGATGGCGTCGCCGCACCGGAAGGTGAAGCCGAAGGCGGTCGGACGTATCACCACCGAGTCCGGGATGCCGTCCGTGAGGTCGATCTCGTCGCTGCGGACGGTCCCGTCGCCGTCAAGCCAGGCGCGGAGCGCGAACGTGCCGGAGGCGCCGGAGGCGAACGACACGACGGTAGGCTCTGTCGTAGCCTCGGGCGCGGCGAAGGAGAGCGCGCCGCCGCCGAAGGCCAGCCGCGCCGGCAGGGTCGGGCCGAACAGGATGGCCCCGGACCCCTTCGTGGTGAGCCTGGCGTTCGCGCCGTACGTGAACTCCGTCATGTCGATTGAGCTGTCCGCCTTCACGTCGATGGTCACGTCGGCCTCCGCGTCGAGCGAGGCGAACGCCTGCCTGCGGAACGGCGCGCCCGCCTCCTCGCCCATATTCGCGATGTGCGTCGTGTAGCTGTTGGCGGACGTCGCCACGCGGACGCTGTTCGTGACCTCGAGGATGCCGCCCCTGAGGATCAGCTCGAGCCTGCTCGCCAGCTTTGTATTCGTGGTGTAGTAGTTGTTCGTGCGCATCACGTCGCCGCCAAGGAGCATCCGCCCCGCCTCCTGGATGACGAGCAGCTCGTCGCGCCCCGACGCCGCCGTCGTCGCCTGGCAGTATCCCGTCGCCGTCCAGACGAGTCCATTGGGCATGACCATGTCGCCGCGGTTCACGATCTCGATGCCGCTATTGTTCTCCGGGCCGGCGGAAAGCGCCTGCGGGTCGAGGTGGAGCGTTCCGCCCGCCTCGACCAGGGCACCGCCCTTCAGGCCAGTCCTCGTGGAGACGAACATGAGTCCGCCCAGGGCCTTGACCGTCCCTCCGGCATGGATCTCCCAGCGCTCGATGAGGCCGGAGCCCGCAAGGGCCTTGTTCTCGTATGAATCCGCCGGATAGAGGAGCGTCGCGCCGTCCCATACGTTGTAGAGATGTCCCCATGTGCCGCCGCTCGTCCCGCCGGCGACCTGGTTCGCGTTGACCGTCGGGTTGCAGACCGTAAGCGTGCCGTTGGTGATGTCGATCCACCAGTTCTTCCAGGCGGTGAAGCCGTCCACCACCCCGTTCCCCGCGTATGCGTAGAAGCTCTGCGCACCGCCGAGCAGGTCCCATTTCGCGAGACGGAACCTCGTGCCGTATGCGGCCGTCGCCTCGGACTCGCTCCCGACGTTCGCGACGAAGTCTTTGCGCCCCGGCAGGCGCGTCGCCGGCGTCGAGAGGGCGGCGTCCATCGCCCAGTTTGCGACGTCCCCGAAGTCCGCGAACGCCGTGCCGCCCTTCCAGTAGAACACCTTCCGCTCGTCCGCCGGCACGACCGTCACCGTGCCCGCCACGACCCTCTCGATCGTCAGGTCTTCCGAGGATAGCCCGCCAACCGAGATCTCGTACGTCCCCGTGCCCGAACCGGCCGAATAGCCGCAGGACCAAGCCGGCGTACCGGTGATGGCGGCGTTGGGGACCACCTCGCCCGTCCGCGCGTTGACGACCACGTAGCCGGCGTCCGCCGCCGCGTCGCCCGCGTAGAGCGTGAGGTCGCGAACCCGGATCTCGACTGTCGCCGCGAGGTAGAGGACCGCCGCCCCGTCGACCACCCGCACTCCGCAGTCCGCGAGCGACTCCGGCAGCGTCAGCTTCTCCACGAACGCCGCCAGGGTCTCGTCCCCGCCCGTCGCGACGACGTCCCCGGCGGCGAACCCGTCGCCGAGGGTCCAGGAGGCGTTCGCCACGCCCTGTACGCCGTCGAGGCTGTTCCCCTTCGCGCAGAGCACGACCGTCGAGCCCTCCGCGAGCGCGATCCCCTCGTCGCCGGCGAGAGCCCGCGTGAGGGCGACGGCGCCGGCGTTGACGGCGAGGCTCGCCGGAAGCGCGTCAAGCGTCATCGTCCCGGCGCCTGCCTTCGTGAGCGCAGTCCCAGTCCCGTAGGTGAAGGCCGTCATGTCGATCGACTTGCCGTCCGCGACGTCCACGACCGCCGCCGCGCCGTCCGGCATCTCGGCGTAGACCTGCTCGCCGAAGCCCTTCTCCGCGTCCTTCGCGGAGTCCGCCGTGTAGAACCCCACGTCGCCCGTCACCTCGAGCGTCCCGCCTCCGAGGACGAACGCCATGCGCCCGGGGCAGACGTAGCTCTTCGCCGTCATCACGAAGTCCCCGCCGATGGACATCCTCCCGGAAAGCTGCCGGAAGGTGAGGGCGCTCTCGTCGCAACCGCCACTCGCCCCCGTCCAGGACGCCCCGGACCAGTCCACGCCGTGCGGGAGTTCGGTGACGCCGTAGTTGTCGATGGAATACCCGCCTTCGTTGCTTGACACGACCACAAGCGTCGACGGGTCGAACACGAGCCTCCCGCCGGGCCGGACCTCGCTCCTCGAGTCCTTGGCAAAGGACTTCGGTCCCTGCAGCCCGATCGGGCCGTATATCTCGACCGCCCCTCCGGCATTCACGATCCACCTCTCGTAGAGTCCGCTGTCGGCCAGGGCAGGATAGGTAATCGCGGTCTCGCCGACGGCGGGATATACAAGCCGCGCCCCGCTCTCGATGGTGAAGGCGAGTCCCGCCTTCCTGCCGACGCCGGACGCCATGAAGTTCGGGAACCTGACCGTGAGCGTACCGTTCGTCAGGTGGACCTGCTGCATCTTCCACGTCGTCGAAGACGGCGCCCACCCCCTGACCGTCCAGCTCTGGCCGCCGAGGTCGAAGAATCCGAGGTGGTAGACGCCGCCCGACAGCGTCGGGTCGCAGCTGATGAAGTCGTCCTCGCCCGGGACGGACGTCGCGGCGACGCCGCCGTCCGCGAGCTTCCCGCCGACGGACCAGTTCGCGACGGACCCGAAGTCCGCCCACCCGACGCCGCCGTTCCAGGAGTTCGTCACCACCGCCATGGCGGACGGCGGGACCATGGGCAGGATGGCGGACAGGGCCGCGCAGAGTCTCACTGTTGTCGTCGCTTTCATGTTCCCTCCTTTTCGCCGTTTCAGCGATTATGGACGTTGTGCTCGATGCTCAGCCTGCGGAGCAGGCCCCTGAAGTACGCGGGCGGCTCGCTGCCGCACCCGAGCTCGGTCTTGTCGTGCCCGCCGAAGATCGCGGGCTTGAAGAAGCAGGGGCGGCCGGACCACGGGAAGCGCTTCACCTCCCCGTTGACCCCGAACGCGAATTCCCTGAAGTCGTACGAGACCGAGATGTCGTTCCACTCGCCGTTCCTGACCTTAAGCCCAGTCCTGAAGCTCGGCTCCTTGGAGAGGTCCTTGTCGCCCCAGCGGGCGAATAGCTCGCCGTCGCGGATGAAGAGCGCGAGCGAGCCGCGTATCCAGTTGGCGTGGCGGAAGAGCGTCATCGGGCGAGCCGCGTCGAACTCGGGCCTCACCTCCATCGCGAGCGTGAACGCCGCCTGCGGGAACGCCTCCTTCGGGAGGTTCACGTAGTCGTTCGTGCCGTCGAAGCGCAGGCACCAGCGCCCGCCGTCCCGCTCCCACTTCGGCGAGCGGTCCCCCGGCGCGACCTTCCCCTTGGCGATGCCGTAGTACGCCTCGCAGTAGAAGATGCCGCCGCCGAGGTAGGCGTCGTACGCCGGGCTCCAGCCGTTGGCGAGCGTCGCGCCGCCCGCAGGGTCGAAGGAGTAGTCGATCCTCGGCACGAGCGCCGCCGGAGCGCTTGCCGCCGACGGGCGGCGCGCCACCTCGTCGAACACGGGCACCTCGACATCCCCGGAGGGCAGCGGCTCCGCGCGGAACGGGCGCGAGCGCCAGATCCGGCCGGACTCCGAGATGGCGCGGAAATGCCACACGGGGTAGGGCGTGCGCGTCTCCGTCCGCCCGCGCCAGTCCACGGACCGCGCCTTGAGGTGCGGCGGCAGGTCCGGCAGGTCGAACACGCGGCGGACGTCCACGCGGTGCGCGGTGCGCGGGTTGATGACGGCGCCGGCGAGCCCCCTCTCCGCGATCGCCCGGACGGAAAGCTCCGCCGGGACGAACGCCTTGTCCGAGGGCGAGGATACGGAGACGATGATCTTCGCGTCGGCGATCCGGTCCTTGGGGACCTGGATGAAGTAGGCGGTCTCCTGGCCCCAGAGCAGCGTGCTTACGGCGAAGCCGGATCCGTCCTTAAGCATCCTCATCTTCCCGGGGTCGACGTTCGCGAGCCATAGCGGCGTGAAGCGGCATCCCGCCGCGCCCTCCACCCGCACGGTGGCGGTCGCGCCCCTCGCGGTGCCGTCGCTCGGCACCGTGAAGGCGAGGCGCAGCACCACGTTGCTCGAAAAGGCGTACTCCGCCTCGCTGCCGCACGCCGTCTGCTCGTTCTCGTTCTCGATGAGCTCCACGCTCGCGAGCGGCTCGCCGAAGTCGCCGCCGAACGCGAAGTCGTAGACGCCCGGCGCCGCCTTCGTGACGGACGCCGAGACTCCCGCGGGCGACAGGCGCTCGCGCAGGGACTGCCGCACGGTCTTGTAGTTCCAGGCCACGGTCGGGTCGATGCGGATCGGCGAGAAGCCGTCGTAGAGCCGCCCGTCCACGACGAGCGTGGGGACGAGCGCCGTCCCGCCCCTGAAGCCGACGGTCGGGATGCGGTAGTCAACGGACCCGAGCCTCGCCGGGTCGATAGCCTCAACCGGGAAAGTCGCGACGCGGCGGCCGTCGAGGTCGTCGAGGCGGAGCTGGGCCTTCATCGGCTTCGTCCACACGCCGTCCGGCACGTTCAGGATCTCGAAGTGCAGCAGCTCGCCGCACTTGGCCGTTGCGCGGTAGGTGAGCGCCAGCGGCGGCACGGAGACGTCGTCGCCGGGGTACGGCTCGGGGGCCTGCCCCTTCAGGAGGCGCGAGTAGTGGCGCAGGATGCGGCCCGCCACGTGGCCGCCCCACACGGTCGGCTGGAACATCGTGTTCTCGTTGACCTCGTTCCACTCGAAGAATATGAGGTAGTCGGGGTTGAGGCGCGCGACGCTCGCGAGGTTGCTGCGGAGGGTGAACGAGCCCTCCTCGGAGTGGTCGTGCCCGCTCATGTGGTTCACGTAGCCCTGGTGCACGTAGAAGCCGAGGACCTTCCCGCGGTATTCGGGGAGCGCGAAAAGCCGCTCCAGCATCGGCACGGTGCATTTCTCGAAGAACGAGAGGTCGTAGCGCGAGCAGTACTGGCCGTCCGTGTCGCGCACCTTCTCGGTGGCGATGAGCTGGATGCCTCCCACGGCGTCCAGGACCTCCCGGATCGCGCCCTCGAGCTCGCGCGTCTCGGCGGCGGACAGCGATCCGTTCCTGCGGAACGCGCCCTGCAGGCGGCCGAGGGTCCCCATGTTGATGTCGCCGCAGAGGATGAAGTCCTCGTTCCCGAGCGTCGCCTTCATGTCGCGCATGAACGCCCTGTGCTGCTCCGCGCTGAACATCCGGTAGTTGTACGTGGGGACGAGCACCTTGCCGCCGATCCGCCGCGAGCGCGGGTTCCCCTGGAGCGAGCGGACCGCCTGCGCGAACGCCTTCACGTCCGGGCCGCACTTGTCGACGGCCTCCCCGTAGGTGACGATCGGCAGGATGCCTATGTCCGAAAGGCCCGCCTTCACGAGCCATCCGTCCAGCAAGGACACCCGGCCGGGGACGCGGGACGTGAGGAACACGTCGAACCCGTCCAGCCCCATCCTCTTCAGTTCGCGCCCGTGCACCGCGAAGCTCTCCGCGGTCTCGTACTCGAAATTGGCGGGGCGCAGGGCGCGGTCGCAGTAGAGCGGACGGTCTATCCAGTAGTGGAGATAGTCCTGGAACATCCCGTACTTGTGGAGGAACTCGGCGTAGAGCATCGTCTCCTTGGCGAGGCGAACGCGGGATCCGACCTGCGGCCGGTCGATGTTCTCCTGCCGCTCGCAGGCGATGCCCTTCATGTCCGCCGGGGCAAATGGCTCCAGCCGCGCCGCGGGGTCGGGGGCGGTGCGGCAGCACGCCGCCGCCATTCCGGCGAGCGCCGCCGCCGTCAGGCCGCCAAGCAGAGATGTCCCTCGTGTCATGTTTCCTCCTCCGTTCCTTGCCGTGCCGTCCGCAGGGCTCCCCCTCCAACGGGCGCCCTTCCGGACGACAATTTCCACAACGCGGCGAATTGTAGCAGATTGGTTTTTTTTTTCAACAGGAAACTTCACACATCTGCAGCACAGGGACCTGTCTTACGGGACACTTCATGTGTGGTATAATACGCGCAATCGAAATCGAAAGGTAAAGGTCAAGGAATATGAGTCTTTCCGTAGGCATCGTCGGTCTCCCTAACGTCGGCAAGAGTACGCTTTTCAACGCCCTCACCAGGAAGCAGCAGGCCGCCGCAGAGAACTACCCGTTCTGCACAATCGAGCCGAACTCCGCTATCGTGGAGGTGCAGGACGGCCGCCTCGACGAGCTCGCGAAGATAGCCAACCCCGCCCAGACGATCAGGGCGACGGTGGAGTTCACCGACATCGCGGGCCTCGTGAAGGGTGCGTCGAGGGGCGAAGGCCTCGGAAACAAGTTCCTCGCGAACATCCGCGAATGCGACGCGATCCTGCACGTGGTGCGCTGCTTCGAGAACGACGACATAATCCACGTGCAGGAAGGCGGCAACAGGTCCGCGCCGATCGCGCCCGTGGACGACGCCGAGGTGATCGAGACCGAGCTTATCCTCGCCGACATGGAGCAGCTGCGCAAACGCTACGACAGGATCAGGAAGGAGGCGCAGGCGAAGCCTCCGCTCCGCCCTGAGGCCGAGGCTTGCGCCGCCCTTCTCCAGCATCTCGAATCCGGCAACCCCGTCCGCAGCTTCCCACGCAAGGATGGCGACCCGATACTTCCCGTGCTGAAGGACCTGCACTTCCTGACGGACAAGAAGGTCATCTACTGCGCCAACGTATCCGACGACAACGTGTCCGGCGAAGGCAATCCGCACGTCGCGGCCCTCAGGGAGTACGCCGCAAGGCAGGGCTGCGAAATGGTCGTGGTGTGCGCACAGATGGAGGCGGACCTTGCCGGCCTTTCGGAAGACGAGGCCGCGGAGTTCCTCGCGAGCTACGGCCTGACGGAATCCTCGCTCGACCGCACGATCAGGCTCGCGTACCGCACGCTGGGGCTCGCGTCATACTTCACCGCGGGGCCGAAGGAAGTCCGTGCGTGGACTTTCCATCGCGGATGGAAGGCCCCGCAGTGCGCCGGCGTGATCCACACGGACTTCGAAAAGGGCTTCATCCGGGCGGAAGTGACGGCATTCGACGACTACGTGAGGAACGGGGGCGTCGCCGGCGCCCGCGCCGCAGGCGCCCTGCGTCCCGAGGGCAGGGAGTACGAGATGCGGGATGGCGACGTAGTGGAGTTCCTGTTCAGCAAATAGCCGGTCGGGCTTCCCCATCCTCATGCGTGGGCGGCAAGGAACGCATCCACCTCGCTGCGCGAAGGCGCCGCCGGCGGGCGGCCGGAGAGTCCACGGCACTTGATCGCCGAAACCGCCGCCCCGAAGCGCTGGCAGTCGAGCAGGTCGCGCGTCTCAAGCCACCGGACCGCAAAGCCCGTGTGGAACAGGTCTCCGCATCCTGTCGTGTCGACGACCTTCTCCACATGGAACGCCGGGCACTTCACGAGGTTCGTGCCGTCAAAGCACATCGACCCCCGCACACCCATTGTCGCGCCGCAGACGGCCGGACGGTACCGCCCGTAAAGGGTGCGTACGGCGGACTCCACCTCTTCCTCCGTGTACGCATCGGTGATCAGGCTGTCGCGTCCGGCCGCCACCGAAACGGCGAACTCGCCGGAGCATATGAGAAGGTCCGCGAGCGGCAGCAGCCCGTCCATGCCGGGGCGGATCGTTCCGGCATCGTACATTACCGTCACGCCGGCGGACTTCGCGACCTTGGCCGCAGCGATCGCGCCTTCCGCGTTGTGCCCGTCGAGATGCAGCACCTTCGCCCTGCGGATTGCGTCCGCCATCTCCGGCGTGATCTCGTCCGCCGTAAGCTCGTCCAGCCCCTCGCGGGTCCATGCGCACGAGCGGGCGCCGGTCTTCTCGTCTATCCACAGGTACGCGATCGCGCTCGTCGCGCCTTTGCGCTCCACCACCATCGACGTATCGACGCCCTGCCCGGCAAACGCGTCGATTATCATGCGGCCATCCGCATCGTCGCCAACCGTGCCGATGAATGCCGCGCTCATCCCGAGCGCCGCCGCGCCTGCCGTCGAGTTTCCCGCCGGCCCGCCGCCAAGGATCGCGTGCGAGAGCATCCTCACCTTCGTGTCCATGGGGATGAACGGCAGCACCGCCAGGTGGTCGTTCGACACGAAGCCCATTCCGATGTAGTCAAACTGTTTCATGATGTTGGCGGAATTATACTAAATGGCGGCAAGAATGTGCGGGACAGGCAATGAGCGGTTATGAGACCATTTGAGAGGTCGGCCGAGATATGGTAGACTACGCGCAAATGGACAAGCTACGCACACATCTGATTCTCGACTACCTAAAGGCGAAGAAGCGCTGCACACTCTCCGAACTCATGCGGAAGTTCAAGGTCAGCTCCGCCACGATCCACCGCGACGCCGAGGAACTCGCCCGGCGCGACGCCGTCTCGAAGGTACGGGGCGGCCTCGTGTGGAACGAGCGCATGGCCGCGCAGACGGATTCGAGCGGCTACCAGGAGCGCATAGTGGCGAACCGCAAGGCAAAGATATCCATAGCGCAGATGGCGCTCGGCCTTGTGACGGAGGGCGACATCCTGTTCCTCGATTCATCCACCACGGTCTACGAATTCGCGCAGCTGCTGAGGGCCGCGGACTTCCAGCACCTTACGATCGTGACGAATTCGGTCTCGATCATGCAGAACTTCCGCAAGTTCCCGCCCCAATACGTCCTTATCGGGCTTGGCGGGAACTACGATGCGCAGCTCAACTCGATACTCGGCGCGGCGACGCTCGAGCAGCTCTCGCACTTCAACGTGACAAAGGCATTCATATCCGCCTTCGGCATGGACGCGAAGACCGTCACCACGAACCATGAGCGGCAGGCCGAATTGATCCGCAAGGCGCTCGACAACGCATCGAAGCGGTACCTTCTGCTCGACCACTCGAAGGTCAACCGCACGGGGCTCTACAGGCTTGCCGCGCGCGGCACGTTCGACGCGATCATCACGAACTGACGCCCGAGGCCATCGCCGAAGCCAGGCTGCGGCATGTTGCCCACACGGCGGAATAGGCGTGCGCCGCATTCGACGCGAGGCGCGAGGCGACGGCCCCGAAAGCGACGTCCGTCGTGCACGCGATCCACAGGATCGCCCCTATCAGGTTGCAGGCCAGTATGAGCGTCCAGGAGAATACGCGGCCGTATTCCTCGACGTCCGGCTGCGTCTGCATCAGCGAGCGTATCGTAAAGCACAGGTGCAGGCACCATGTGAAGCCGACCGCGAACGTCCAGGCCCATGGCGCGGGGAACCGCGCATCGGGATGCGTGAAGCGCATTACGCCCCTCACCGCCAATGCGAGCGCGACGACCAGCATCGTCCAGAACGGGAAGAAATACGGCGCGAGCGTGATCCACACATTTGACTTGGTGAGCCGCACGCTGCCGCCCCTGGCCCCGACCTTCAGCCTCGACACCCGCGCCCCGAACGCCAGGCCCCACAATGCGTGCGTAAGCTCATGCCCAAGCACGTACAGGCGCACGGGGTCGGACGCAACCACACGCACCAGCAGAAATGCGGCCATGCCGATGAACAGCGCCACGGCACCGGAGGGGAACCAGCCCTCTGACGCTCCCGAAGCGAGGAAGAAGGAGTCGTAGAACGTGCGGCACAGCGACCAGACAAGCGGGAAGCACAGCACGGCCGCAATGAGACGGGCGAACCGCACCATATCCGGCCTCAATTCTCGAACACGAACACGAGCTCCCCGGGAAACACGCGGCGATTCTCGCGCGCAAGCCCCTCCACGAACTCGCGATCCGTGCGAAAGCGGTTCTGCTTCTCCCGCACCGCGGCGATCTCCTCGTTCTTGAGGTTGATCCGGCGATCCAGCTCCGCCTTTGCCTGCTCAAGGCCTGCCGCCTGACGGTATTTCGGGTACGTAATCACCAGCCCGGTCGCGACAATCGCCCCGAATATGATGAAGAACAAACCTTTGAACAACTTGTCTATCACTTTGCCATCCGCGCCTTATAAGGAGATATGTGCGTATTAAATCACAATCCCATGCACGTTGTCAACAAGACTCTCAAAAACTCCGATGCGCTCCAGGCCTGCGCCCTGCACCCCTTCTGCGCATGCGGCGCATCACCATCGGCTATCTCCGAGATGTGGCAGAGGCATTCCGTGTTCAGGTTCTCCACGACGCCGGCAAGAAGCGAACCCGCCTGCCCCTTCGAGAGGCATCCGCATCTCACCGCCGCTTCCGCAAACATCGGCATGGGCCAGGCCCAGACCGTGCCGTTATGGTAGGCCGGCTTGCGGCTCGTATCCTCGTCGCCGGCATATGTGCCACGGTATTTCGCGTCTCGCGCATCAAGCGAACGTATGCCGCCCGGAACGAGCAGCCGTTCACACGCATTGAGCATCGACATGCAGGCCTCGCGGGATTCGGGCCCGACCACGCCGAGCGATATCAGCATCAGCTGGTTGGGGCGCACCGAAAAGTCAGGCGTCGCCTCGGCGGCAGGCTCTCCGTTCCATGCGTCAAGGCAGTCGGCGAATCCGTCGGGGCCGCAGAAGAGCCGCTTGACGCTTTCCGTTGCCTTGTCCGCAAGCCGGTCCCACTTCCCGCCGGCGAAGCGCAGCGCCGATATCCAAAGGGCCTGTATCTCCACCGGATATCCGCATCGCGGGGTGCACGCCGGATAGTTGGTGTCCATCCACGTGAAGTGCGATGGCGCCCACACCAGTCCGGACCCCACGTCCACATGAATGCCGTTCGGCGTTCCCTTCACATAGTTCTCGACGATCGACAGCGCCGTCTTGCGGAACAGGCGGACGGAAGATGCGGGCGCCTTGCGTCCGGCCCTCGCCATCCATTCCCTCACGCACAGCACAAACCACAGCTGGGCGTCAACCGTATCGCGATTGCCGGCGGTGTCGCCGTATATTATGTTCGGCAACGTGCCGTTCTCCTCGAACGCGGCGAAGGCGGCAAGTATCCTCTCCGCGTCATCAAGCCTGCCGGCCGCAATCGCGCCACGCAGGAAGATGAACGTGTCGCGTCCCCAGTCGAGGAACCACGGATAGCCGGCGATCACCGTGCGGTTCTCTCCACGCCTTACCATGAACAGCTCCAGCGCCGACCTGAGGCCGTCAATGAGCGGGATCGCCTGGGCCGGAGATTCCGCTGGAGGCGCAGGGCGTTTGCGGAGACCTCCCGGAATGGCAGGCCATTCGATCTTCCGCAGATCCACATCCCCATGGGAACAGACGATCTCGGCCACGTCGCCCGGCATGAAATCGCACGATATCCATCCGGGGGAATACAGGTCGCCGCACGGCTCCTGCCCGCGTCCGGCCTCGTCGGGGTGCGGAACGCTGTACGACCATTCGCCGCCATCGTGCATCTCGCCGCCGCGGACCTCAAGGCGCACCGCAGAGGCGATCCTGGCGGCGATCTCGGCTTCGCCCCGGTATGCCTTCGTCACCTCATGGAAGCTCCGGCATTCGAGGTCTGGACGGAACACGATGCGCACCCGCTCGCCGAAGCGTTCCCCAAGGTCGCAGCGGCGCACCGCGAGCCGGGCGGCATTCACGCCTTCCGCAAGCTCCAGCCTGAAGACGAAAGGCACCTCGCGCCCCATGCCGGCCGGCACGACAAACCGCCATTCCGCGAACTTCCCGGACGGATCCGCACGGAAGCCAGTTGCCGACCCGGAATCTATCGCATGGGAATAGCCTTCGTACTGGAGCCACGCCCGGCACCGCGTCCAGAGGACAAGGCGATCCGACGGGCACTCCGCGTTTGGATTCGCGGAAAACAGCGAATCATACTGCGAACGCACCTCACCCCAACGCAAGGGCAGGAATGCGTCCGCCCCATTCCCATTAGAGAGGCATGTGCGGAGAGCGCCGTCGCCGCGGATCTCGTCCCCCGAGACGTCAAGCGCAACACGCGCGCGTTCCAGCGGCGGCAACACGAGAACCGACGACCTCGAACGCCTCACGCCGTCCGGCGCAAACACCGCCAGCTCAAGGGTGAGCCGTCTGGCCCGCGTCCCGTCCCCACAGTACGCCGGGATGCGAGGGAAAGCCCTTTCGCCCTCAAGGATCAGCGCGCGATACGGGTGGGGGCAATCTATCGCGAACCCCATGCCGTCCGGCACGCACACTTCCCTGCGGCAATCCTCAGGCCAGTGCCACGGCACCTTGCCGCCACAGAAAGGTTCGGCGGCATTGCCGTCCCCGGCAATGGCATGGCGCGGCACTTTGGAATCGGCTCCGCCGTCATCGCGCTCTACGCAGACGAAGCCGCCCGGTCCAATCTCGACGCCCTGCCGGAGGTCGAGTGTCCGGCCGCCCAACAGATCGCGGCATCTGCACTCGGGGAATTTCCCTGCGTCCCAATGCGCCCGGACCGCATTTGCGCAATCGAGGTTGACGATCGCGAGGACCCTGCCATCGCCGCATCCCCCCGGATGCGCCGGCTCGCGCAGAACAGCAAGGAAGTTCCCGCCGCCGCACTGGATCAGCTCCTGCCGGACATCGCCGTCAAACGCAGGGTGTTCGGCAAGGAGCCTGTTCAGCGACGAAATCAGCCCGACCATGTTTTCGGATGCGCCCCAGTTCATGCCGTTCCTGCCGTGGACATCGATCTTCTCGGTGGCGAACCACTCTACGCCGTTCGCGATCCCCCATGCGCCCTGGTGGCTCAACAGGGCGGCAAGCGCAACGCGCATCCTTGCGTAGGTTTTGCCCCCACAGGCGAGACGGTTGTTGTCGTGCGTCTCGGCGAAATGCACGAGGGTCCCGAACCTCCTTGCCCGTTCGTTGGCGGCAGGGAGATATCCCTCCGCCTGGGTGCGGTCATACGTCTGGAACAGCTCGGAATACGCCCAGTCAAGGCCGATGTCGGAGAGCAGACTGTCGGTGACGTCTATGCGCCCGCCCAAGCCCTCAAGCATGAACACCGTATCTGGATACTGCTCACGGACGCGATCCACTATCACGCTCCATGCGGAGGCCGGGATCATGTAGCCCGCGTCGCACCTGAAGCCGTCCACGCCATGCCTGCACCAGAACAGGAATATCTCCGCCATGTATTCGCGCAACGCCCCATGCGCGTAGTCAAGCTCCACGAGATCCTCCCACACGACGCCCCACGCGCCAGGGGAGGCGAAACTGCCGTCACCGTTGCGCCGAAACCATTCCGGGTGGTGCGTCTGGAGTGTGCTCGCCCATCCCGTGTGGTTCGCGGGCAGATCCACGAAGAATCGTCCGCCCTTCGCGTGCACGGCATCCACAAGCTCGGAGAACTGGTCGAGAGGCGTTGCGCTTCGGTCGAATTCGGCCATTGCCGGATCGACGGACCTGAAGTCCGTGGACGCGAAGGGCGAGCCGTACTCGCCCATCACGGCGTATGTCGTGGGCACCGGAAACGGCGGCAGGGTCTGCACGATGCGGAAACCCATCCGATCCATGATGTGGGGAAGCCGCCTCACAATTTCGCGGAATGACCCGAACTGGCGCGGAAATACGGTATAGATCGAATTGGCGCGGCGCGTGGACGCCGGCGCGACCTTGATGCGCACGTTCTCGCCCTGCGGCCACTCCGGCACGGACGAGCCGTCCGGGAAGAAGCAGCATTTCCCGGCGAACACGCCAACCCTGTCGAGCGGCACGTCCACCGTGAAGGAGCCTGACGGGTCCCTGCGCATTTCGACGTCCGTCCAGATGCCGCCCACGTTCGTGCGGAACACGGCCCTGCCCTTCCTGGCGGACTCCATCCCAAGCGACACCGAAAGACGGTCGCCGTGCCACCGAACAACATATTCGCCACATTCCGGGGTCTGCCTCATGATGAAAATCCTAAAATATCTGCCGCGCCACGAAACGGGACCTGTCATACGGAGGCGACACCTCGCCTACGTTGGTCCTCACGCATTCCTGCAGCCGGTCGTGCCTGGCCCATGCCGCCACCAGCGCAGACGCCCGCTGAAGGACTTCATCGGAAGGCTTGCCGGGGACAAGGGCCGTAGGTCCCGGACAGTTCACGGTATAGACTATTGCGCCAATATCGGCACATCCCTTCAGGATCGCATTCTCCCGCGAATCGCGGCCGAGTATCACGCTTGTTCCATCCTCAAAGCGGAAGCGCCGCGCGATGGTCAGCAGTTCCACGAGCCTGCGTTCGCCAAGGCCTTCGTGTTCAAGAAGATCCTTGAGGCGATGCCCGAAGCCCTTTTCCGTCAGCTTGCATCCGCCGGCGGGGGAAGGATAGTCGACCACGCCATACTTCCTGGCGAGCTCAAACTGCGGATCCCTGCGGCGGCCGGACAGCCCGAGCAGTTTCGTCCGGTCTATCCTTCCCTCGGCCTCCGGGATCGTCGGATCGAGCAGCTGTGCGCAGAGCGGACGCAGCAGGCGGCCAGAGAGGCCGCTCGTCCTTTCCACCACGCCGAGCGACTGCCTGTTCTGGCTCATGGGCCTTTGATTGAGGACTTCACCCGTCGCCACAAAGTCATAGCCCAGCTCCGCCATCATTTCCCCTGCCCTGCGTATCATGGTGGCATGGCAATCTATGCAGGGGTTCATGGCTCCGCCGAATCCATGCGGAGGATTCTCGATGAGCCTGCATTCGTCATCGGTGAAGTCGACGACATGCAGCTTCACGCCGAGCGCGGCGGCGGCACGGCGGGCGGAATCCGCGGAAAAGAACGGCGTCTCAAAGCACACGCACTCGACTTCCGCGCCGGCATCCTGGAGAACCTTCACGGCAAGCTGGCTATCCAATCCGCCGCTCAGCAGACTCAACCCTTTTGCTTTCATCATCGTTTCCAAGCCACCGCTCCCCCAGGCAGACAGCCCCTTCTATTGCGCATACCAGGCGCCAAGCCCTTTCGCCACATCCGATTCCGACAGGCGTGAAGCGAGTTCTTCGGCCACCTTCTCCGCGCCATCCGGCGCCTCGCCGTCGGCGATGTCGTCGCGCACCTGGAACAGCACGCCGAAATCAAGCCCGTATCTGCGGTACGGCGCGGGATCGGCCCCGGCCGCGAGAGCGCCGAGCGCCGCCGCGAGCGCGAAGGGCTCCCCCGTCTTCCGTTCGCACACGGAAACATATTCGTCACGTGAACGGTCCTGCGCCGCAGCGCGCGATCCCGCAGCCTCAAGGTCATCGCCCTGCCCTTCGCAGAGCGTCTCGTGGGAGCGCACGGTCTCCCGGATCATGGCGAGCGCATCGCCGGGGCTCTGCCGCACGATCAGCCCGTACCCGCGGGCGACGAGCCAGTCCCCCGCCGCGATCGCGAGCGCGACTCCATGCTCCTTCCAGACCGTCGGGCGCCCGTACCGCGTCTCCTCGCAGTCCTGGATGTCGTCATGGATGAGGGAGGCCTTGTGGAAGCATTCCAGAGCCTCGCAAAGCCCGTCCACGGCGGACGCGGAAGCGCCGCCGGACGCCAGCCCAAACGCCGCCCTGCAAAGACGCGGCCGCAATCGCTTGCCGCCGCGTCCGTAGAACTCCATTGCTATCGAAGCGACACTCACTTGCCGAATACTTCGATCTCGATGTAGTTGTTGACCGGCTCGGACGAAGACCCGTTGGAGTAGCACCTCACGTAGCGGGCCTTGGTGAGCTTCCCGTCGATCGGACGGCCATCGTTCCTCTCGCGGTACTCCTTGTCGGAACCCTTGCCGAGCTTGGACGAGTTGTCATGGTCGTTGTTGAAGATCGTGGTGACGCCATTCTCGAACTTCTCGTCGTTGGATAGCTGCACGACCACATCCTTGTATACGCGGTCGTCACCCTGGTCGTGCCACACGCAGACGGCCGAGACGGTCTTCTCCGCGCCCAGGTCAAGCTGTATCCACTGAAGACCGCCCGGGAGCTGGAGCATGCAGGTCGCATCGGGCGTCTTGTCGCCATCGACCACATACTCGTTGTCGCCAGTGACGGATTCCTCCGACGTGGTGACCGGGGTCTCTTCCGTGGTGAGCTTCGAGTCGTATCCGACCGGAACCATGATGGGTGCGCGGAGCTTGCCAGGGCCGGGATCGGGCTCAAGGTTGTCGCTCTTGATCTCCTTCGGAGTCCCGCTGGAGTGGGGCGGCGGCAAGACGAACTTTATGGCGACCTTCTCCTCGGCAAACAGGGCCGCAGCGACGGCCACCAGCGCAAATGCGATAAGCTTTTTCATGAATATGCTACCTTTCGTAAAGAACGCGCATGATTGTATCAAATCCACCGTCCACAATCAACTTTCGATCTCAACTCAATGCGCCTCAAGCCAGTTGCGGCCCACGCCAACGGAGACCTCGATCGGCACCCCCACGTCCATGGCGCCCGCCATCTCCCGCCTCGCTATCTCAACTACCCGGTCCACCTCGGTCTTGGGGACGTCGAAAAGAAGCTCGTCGTGTATCTGAAGCACCATCTTCGCCTTTAGGCCCGCCTTCCCCATCGCCGTGGCGACACGCACCATTGCGAGCTTGATCATGTCCGCTGCGGTTCCCTGCACAGGCGTGTTTATGGCGTCGCGCTCGGCGGCCATCCGTGCCGTCGCGTTCCTCGAATTGATGTCCCGAAGCGTACGGCGACGGCCGAGAAGCGTCTCCGCGTACTCGGTCTTGCGGGCCTTCGCGACGGCCTCGTCCATGTAGCGCCGCACCGACGGATACAGCCTGAAGTACGTGTCGATGAGCTCGGCGGCCTCCGTGCGCGTGACCTTCAGCCGCTGGGCGAGCCCGAAGGCCGATATCCCGTATATGATCCCGAAGTTCACCATCTTGCATTTCGAGCGCTGCTCCGGCGTGACGTCCTCCGGCCTTACGCCAAAGACGCGCGCCGCCGTATCCCGGTGGATGTCCTCGCCGCGGATGAATGCGTCCTTCATGGCCTCGTCCCCGCTCATGGCCGCCATGAGGCGCAGCTCTATCTGCGAGTAGTCGGCGGAGACGAGCAGGTGGTCGGCGTCCCGCGGGACAACCGCGGCGCGGATGTTCTTGCCGCGTTCGGTGCGCACCGGGATGTTCTGCAGGTTCGGGGAACTCGAGGAAAGCCGGCCAGTCTCGGTGAGCGACTGCGCAAAGGTGGTGTGCACTCTACCGTCCGATGGGTCGATGAACTGCGGCAGCTTCTCCACGTAGGTGGACTTCAGCTTGGAGCACGCCCGGTACTCGAGGATGTCGAACACGACGGGATGCAGCCCTATCACGCCCTGGAGCGTCTTCTCGTCCGTGGACCAGTGGCCCTTCGTGGTGCGCTTCACGCCTGCCGGGTCGAGCCCGAGCTTGCCGAAGAGCAACTCGCCGATCTGCTTCGGCGAATCGACGTTCATGCCGGGGTCGCCATACGACATGATCGACTTAACGAGCGCCTGTATCTCCCTGTCGAGCGAGACCCCGTATGCCCGCAGGGCGGAGACGTCTATCCTCACCCCGGCCAGCTCCATGTCCGAGAGGACGTCAACGAGGGGCTCTTCGCTCTCCTCGAGAACCTTGAGGAGACCGGCATCCTTCACCTTCGGACGCAGCGCGTCCTCAAGCCGCAGGGTCACGTCCGCATCCTCCGCCGCATAGTCCCTCACCAGTTCCGGCGGGATGTCCCGCATGTTCTTCTGGGGCCTTCCGCGCTCCTTCTCCCCGATCAGGCTCTCTATTGGGATCGGCACGTAGCCCAGGCATTCCCTCGCCATCACGTCCATGCCGTGCCTCGCGGCGGCATCCAGCACGTAATGCTCGAGCATCGTGTCGTGCACCACGGAGCCGAAGCGTATGCCGTACCGCTTCAGCAGCGTAACGTCGAACTTGGCGTTCTGCGCAATGAGCGTCTTGGACGGGTCAGCGAACACGGCGGCGAAAGCCTGTACCATGTCCGTTGCGCTGGCGCCTTCGGAAGGCGAGAACGAGAAGAGGTCGCCTGCGGAAGACGGGGCCCCGTCCCGGGGCACCGCCACGTACCAGGCGCGTCCGGGCTCAGTGGCAAAGCTCATCCCCACGATGTCGGCGGTGCGCGCATCCATGCCGGTGGTCTCCGTGTCGAATGCAACACGCGGCGCCGCCTCAAGTATCTTCGCGAGGCCGCGGGCCTCGCCGAGCGTGGTCACGAGTCCGTACCGGTGCGGCACGTCGCGGATAGTGAGCAGCGGCGCCGCCGCCTCGGTCTCGGCCTTCCCTGCGGGCGGCTTCTCCGCGCGCGCGCTAGTGGGCGAGAGGTGCAGGCCGAACCGCTTGGCAAGGTTGTAGAGCTCATACTTCACGCACACCGCCGCAAGCTTGTCCATGTCTGGCGAGACGAGGCGGCACGAATCCCAGTCAACGTCTATCGGCACGTCGGTGCGGATCGTCGTGAGGAACTTCGACACCTTCGCATCCTCCACCCCTGCGCGGACCTTCTCGCCTACGGATCCGGGTATCTCAGACGCATGTTCGATGATCGCGTCTATCGATCCCCATTCCCTGAGAAGCTGCGACGCGGACTTCTCCCCGATGCCCTTCACGCCCGATATGTTGTCCGCCGTGTCTCCGGCGAGGGCCAGATAGTCGATCATCTGCCTTGGAGAGGAAAGCCCCCAGTGCTCCTTCACCTGCGCCTCGCCCAATATCTCCGACGGGGCCGAGCCCTTGCCCGGACGGAACAGGCGGATCCTGTCGGTGACAAGCTGGGCGGCATCCTTGTCGGGAGTGACCACATAGACGTTGTCGAAGCCATCCGCGGCCGCGCGCACCGCAAGCGTCCCGATTATGTCGTCGGCCTCGAACCCTTGCCTGCGCAATACCGTGACGTTCAGCGCGTCCGCGACCTCAAACGAATACGGGATGTTCGCCGCAAGGTCCTCCGGCATCTTCTCCCTGCGGGCCTTGTACATCGGATAGGTCTCGTGGCGGAACGTCTTGCCGTCGGGATCCATGGCAAGCACGACATGTGTGGGCGACAGCTCCTTCAGCACGGCCATCATCCCGTTCACGAAGCCAAGAAGAGCAGAGGTGTTTATGCCCGAATATGTCATGCGCGGCCTGTTCAGGAACACGAAGTGTCCCCGATACAGGAAGGGCATCAGGTCAATGACGCACAGCGTTCTCATAGTGGCGCCGATTATACCACACTTCAGCCGAAAGGGATGGCGGATGCCGGGAGGCTACAGGCAGTCCCTGCAGATGCCGGTGATGCGAAGCTCAAGGTGGCGGCTCGCGCCGGCGACGCCTTCGGGCATGGGGATGCCATCCGGCATTGGGTAGTCGATTATCTTTCCGCAGCGCTCGCAGATGAAATGCGCGTGTGGACTCGCATTGGTATCGTACCTTGCGGACGCAAGCGAGTCCAGACGGCCAATCAGGCCGACTTCGGCAAATTCGTTCAGGATGCGGTAGACCGACTCGCGGGTGATCGTCAGGATGCTCTCCCTGACCGCCCCCCACACCTCGTCAACCGAAGGATGGCCCTTCGCGGCGCGAACGGAGGCGAATACCGCCATCCGCTGCGCCGTGCACTTGAACCCGTGTTCCCGGCAGAATGCCGGGAACGCATCCGGACTCATATCCCTGAGCAAGGCCATTGGCGCAAGATCACTTGAAGTAGCGGGACAGCAGCCCCAGGAAGGCCCTGCCGTGGCGGGCCTCGTCCTTCGCCATCTCGTGCACCGTGTCGTGGATCGCGTCGTAGCCAAGCTCCTTCGCGCGCTTGGCTATGGCAAGCTTGCCGGCCGTTGCGCCGCATTCGGCATCGGCGCGACGCTGAAGGTTCACCTTAGTGGAGTCCGTCACGATGTCGATCGTCTTGCCGAGGAGTTCAGCGAACTTGGCGGCGTGCTCGGCCTCCTCGAACGCAATGCGCTTGTACGCCTCCGCGACCTCCGGGTAGCCCTCACGATCCGCCTGGCGAGACATCGCAAGGTACATCCCCACCTCGGTGCATTCGCCGTAGAAGTGATCCTTGAGGCCCTGCGTGACCTCCGCATCCTCAACGATGCCATCGCCGACGTGATGCTCGCAGAGGAAGTTGAGCTCTCCCTCCTGCTTCCTGAATTTCGAGCCGGGAACGCCGCACTGCGGACATTTCTCCGGCGGCGTATCGCCCTCGTGCACATAACCGCAGACGGGGCACACCCACTTTGCTGTAGCCATAACTTTTTCGCCTTTCTTTTTGGTGGTTGAATGCAGATAAATATAGCATTTATTTATACCGTGTCAAGCCCCCATCCGAATATTTCCGCAAAAAGCAAAGGCGAGGCCACCTGATTGCAGGTGGCCTCGCCTTCGCGTCATGCGCGAACGTAGGCTCATTCCGCTGTCGCGCGGACCTTGCCCTCCTTGATGCGCTTTGCGATGACCTCTTCGGCGATGGACTTTGGCACTGCCTCGTACTGCTTGAAGATCATCGTGAACGTGCCGCGCCCCTGCGTGACCGTACGGATCGCGTTGGAGTAGCCGAACATCTCGCCGAGCGGGACGGTGGCCTTGATGAGCTTGAGGCCGGCGCGGTCCTCCATGCCCTCGACGCGTCCGCGACGCTGGTTGATGGAGCCGTTCGCCGCGCCCATGTACTGGTCGGGCACTGCGACCTCCACGTCCATCATAGGCTCAAGAAGCTGCGGTTTGGCCTTGAGGAAGCCCTGCTTGAAGCACTGGCGGGCGCACTCGATGAACGCGAATTCATTCGAGTCGACCTCGTGGTACGAGCCGAAGTACACCGTGGCCTTCACGTCCACGACCGGGAACCCGCCGAGCGGGCCGGCCTCGAGAGCCTTCTTGACGCCCTTCTCGACCGCCGGGATGTACTCCGTGGGAATCACGCCGCCCTTGACCTCGTTGACGAACTCGAAGCCCTTGCCGGGCTCCTGCGGCTCGAGCTTGAGGCAGACGTGCGCATACTGGCCGCGGCCGCCGGACTGCTTGA
>CAVFWS010000007.1:0-40415 GCA_963626295.1 Clostridium sp. CAG:138 | reverse complement strand
GGACGAATACGCCTACAAGGCGATGAAGTTCGCGATCGACCAGCCGCACGGCATAATCCTCGTCACCGGTCCGACGGGTTCGGGCAAGACGACCACGCTCTACTCCTGTCTGCAGGATCTCAACAAGGACGACGTGAACATCGTCACCGCCGAGGATCCCGTGGAATACGAACTTTCCGGGATCAACCAGTGCCACGTCAACGTTGCGCAGGGCCTCACGTTCGCCGGCATTCTGCGCTCCGTCCTCCGCCAGGACCCGGACATCGTGCTGGTCGGCGAGATCCGTGACGGCGAGACGGCCGACATAGCGGTGAAGGCAGCCCTTACGGGACACCTCGTCCTCTCCACGCTGCACACGAACGACGCGTGCGGCGTCGTCGCCCGCCTGTTCGACATGGGGATCCAGCCGTTCATGCTCGCGAGCTCGCTCATACTCGCGCAGGCGCAGCGCCTTTACCGGCGGCTCTGTCCGTATTGCCGCAAGCCTGTCGAGGTGGATCGCGCGCTCCTTGAGGCAAACAAGGTGGATCCGGCTCCGTTCGAGGGCGTGGAGATATTCGGCCCCGTCGGATGCGCGAAGTGCCACGGCACCGGCTACAAGGGACGCGGCGCGATGATGGAGGTGTTGCCGATATCGCCGAAGATCAGGCACATCATCGAAAAGGGCGGAAACGCGGAACAGCTTCGCGCGGCGGCGCTTGAGGAGGGGATGGTGACGCTGAAGGATGCCGGCATGATGAAGGTTCGGGCGGGCCTCACGTCGCTTGAGGCGGCGTTTGCCGTGACGGGAGGGGAGTAGGTCCTGTGGATTTGGTGTTGGCCTTGAAGTGTGGAGAAATTGGATTTAGGTGGCCGGGATGGAGGAAGCAAGGGAAATAAAGGTAAAGGGCGTCAAGCGCATCCGCCACAAGGAGCTTGTGCCGTTCACGAAGCAGCTCGCGTCGATGAATGACGCGGGAATGTCCATACTCGCGACGATGCAGACCCTTGAGGAGCAGTGCGAGAACCCGGAGTTCAAGAAGGTCCTCAGGGAGCTTCTGAAGACGATCGAGAGCGGAGACCCAATATCCAAGGGGCTCGCCCGCTTCCCTGGGATCTTCGACGAGATGTACGTCAACATGGCGTTTGCCGGCGAGCAGTCTGGCCAGTTCGCGCCGATCCTGAAGCGTCTGGCGGACATCCTGCAGAGTTCGGCGCGGCTTCGGCGCAAGGTGAAGAGCGCGATGACGTATCCGACCGTGATCATGTCGATCGCGCTTCTCCTCTGCTGGGGCCTCATCCAGTTCGTCGTGCCGACATTTGCCGAGATGTTCTCCGGATCCGGGCAGAAGCTGCCGGGGCTTACCCAGGCGCTCGTCGACATCTCGGACTTCACGAAGGCGTGGTGGTACGTGATAATCCCCTCGATCGCGGCGGCCGTGTGGCTCTTCGTGCGGTGGAAGAAGACGGAGCGTGGGCACTATATCTTCGACGAGTTCATGCTGAAGATGCCCGTATTCGGCGAGCTTAACCTGAAGTCGTCCGTCGGCCGCTTCGCGCGGCTTCTCTCCCAGATGCTCGGCGCGGGCGTGCCGATCCTGAAGTCGCTGGAGGTGGTGTCCCGCTCGCTCGGGAATCGCGTCCTGGAGAAGTCCGTAACGCTCGCCCGCCAGGAGGTCGAGCAGGGCAACCAGCTAAACACGGCCCTTACGGGCAAGCCGTACATGCCGCTCATCCTGATCAGGATGATCGCCGCCGGCGAGAAGTCGGGACGCGTCGAGGACATGCTCAACTCCGTCGCGGATGCCTACGATGAAGAGGTCGAGACGCTCCTTTCCACGCTCACCTCGCTTATGGAGCCGTTCCTCATGGTATTTCTCGGAAGCGTAATCGGCACGGTGGTGATTGCGATGTTCATGCCGATATTCAACATGGGGTCGCTGGCCCATTGAGGGGGCGTGGGGGATGCCGGGAGGTAGTGGATGGCGGAAGAGACGGATTTGACGAAACGGCTGGAGCTGGCCGAGATCAGGGCCGAGCGGTCCAAGGTGGTGATGGAGTCCCTCGCGGGATTCTGCCACGCGCTTGGGCAGCCAGCGACCGTGCTGCTGAGTTCGGTCGAGCTCCTGCGGATGGATGGCGTCGATGACGCGACCAGAAGGGACGTCCTCGACATGTGCTATGACGCGGCGCTGGAGATAAAGTCCCTCCTTGCGCAGATGAAGGAGAAGCGCGAATACGCCAACGAGGCGTACCTCGCCGCGAACGAGGCGGCGGGGACCATGATCGCGCTTAGGGAGTGGCGCGACAAGTCGCCGCCAAAGTTTGACTGGGAGAACAGGTAGGGGGGTGGCGAATGGGCGAGACCGCACCAAGATTTGACGCTCGGCTGAAGGAGGGCGTCGCATACTTCGAGGAAATGCTCAAGGTGATGCCGGACGACCGCACGACGCTTGAGTTCCTTGCCGTGGCCTATCCGCAGCTCGGCGAGACGGAGAAGGCCGAGAAGGCGCTCGCCGCGCTTGCGCGCGTCCTCATGGGGGAGGGTGACCTCGAAAGCGCATCGTCCCTTCTGCCCCGTCTGGAAAAGTGCTCGCTGCCGGAGGCAAGGGCGCTCGCGCTCAAGGTGCGCGTGGCGTCCGCGCCGCGTCCCGACCTTTCGCCGGAAACGCCGGCCCCTGCGGGCGGCGGCGCGTTCGCATCCGCCGTAGGTAAGGAGTCGGCGCTTGCGGAGGAGATCGGAGAGCCTGCGCTCGCGGAACTCCTGCGGAGTATGCCGGATCCTGGAAGCCCCGTTCTCGTGTCCGCGCTGGCATCGCTTGCGAAGGATCGCCCGGAGGCGTGCGAAAAGGCGATTGCCGCCCTTGCGGACAAATACGGCCTCGCGCCCGTGCCGCTCGAGGCCTTTGAGCCTGACCGCGCCATGGCTTCGCGGTTGCCGGACGAGTTGGTTGTTGGCCGTGGCGTCATCCCGTTCGCGCGGCTGGGGGACCTGGCCCTCGTCGTCACGCTCTCCCCGAACGATGCCGATCTGCGGCGGCAGGTCGGCGAGGCGCTGGGGATGAAAGTGCGCTTCTTTCTCGCCGAGCCTGGAGACGTCGAATCGGCGATAGGGAAGCTCCGCCCATCGAAGGAAGGAAACTGACTCCTTCCCACTCACAACCCCACCAACCCATGCGCGACGGCTTCACATTGCTTGAATGCACACTGGCGGGGGCCATCCTCTGCCTCCTCTCCCTCGCCCTGCTGAATGGCGTCGGCGTGACGACGCGTGTCGCGCGCGAGAATGCCGAGATGCTTTCCGCCGATGCCGTCTCTTGGGATGCGATATGGACTGCCTTCAACATGGATTTCGATCGCCTGAGCGGATATCGGGGGGAGCTGAGCGAGGCGGCGGCGCCTGATCTGTACAATGCCGCGCATCCTGCCACGCTTGATGTGCGGATTGCGGACGTGCCCGGATTCGCTTCGCTCAAGAGCATCACCGCCGCCGTGGAGTGGGGTCCGCCCTCGCGGCGGAACGGGCTTACGAACTTCGTCTACCGGTCAAGCCTGCGGAGGGTGCCATGGCAATGAGCCGGCGAGGCTTTACGCTTGTCGAGATGATGCTGGCGACGGTCGTCGCCGCCGTCCTCTCCGCCGCCCTCGCGACGCTCTTCATCGGCATACACCGGCTTGTGCGGCAGTCGTACAACGATGCCGAACTGTCGCTCGCATTGCGGGCGGAGCGCGAGAAGGCGCTCTTCAATGCCGTCATGGAGGGCGGGAACGTATTCTGGGCCGGTCTGCTTTCGGGGAAGGACATGGCACTTTCGGGCGGCGATGCGGTCTCGTTTACGGCGACTGGCATACGGACGGACAGCGGCGAGCCCATAACCCGCGGCAACCAGCGGTGGACAAGGGCGGCTGTCGACGGCGATGGCCTTGCCGGGCCGCTCCTCTATGGCCTCACGGTCTCCAAGTCGGTCGGCGGCGAGACGCGCTCGGCGCGGGCCGTCGTGCCCGCATTCGGCTCGGAACAGCCTTTTGACGCGCTGCGCGTCTTCACGGAGGGAGGTGGCGAATGAGCCCCGCATCCTCAAGGCGCGGATTCGCGTTGCCGGTGACGATCGTCATGATGGCGATCGTCGCGATCGTCGTCGCGGCCGTGGGCGGCTTCGTCTCGCACGCCGCGCGGCAGACGCGAGTCTATCTCGCCCGCACACGCTGTCGCCTCGCCGCGCAAAGCGTGCTCGAACAGGCGAAGGTGGAGATACAGGGGGGCTTCGCACGATATGCGGGCGGCAGCGGCGCGGCGTCCATAAAGGTAGACCCGCGTCAGGCCGATGTGTACGATTGGTTCGACACTGTCTCCGGCGACCGGAAGACGATCGGATCGCCATCCGACAAGTCGGTGACGCTCTCGTCCCCGGTGAACGTGAATGGCTGTAGCGTCATGGTCGCCATCGGACGTTTCGTCGAGCACGCGGCAGGCAGCCCTGTCGCCATCGTGCCCGTCGTGGCTACGGCCGTCTACCGGTATGAGGACGGCCTTGAGGTGACCTCCACGATTCAGGAGCGAGTCGTTTTCGGGACGGGGCAGAGCCGCGTGTTCGACTATGCCTACTTCGTAAACAACTACGGATGGATGAACGGCAGCTCCATTGTCATCAACGGCGATTTGCGCGCGAACGGCAACGTGAGCCTGTCCGGCTCGACCGTGAACGGAATGGTCTACGCGGCGGCAAACGACGAGCTGAACGTCCCCGGCAGGGTGACGCTGGCATCCAGCCCGCAGATCAAGGGGCTGTCGGCCTACCGCTCGTCCGCCGGCGACCGCGCAAGGCCGGATGTTGGCGACTACGATACGGCCGGGGCCTACGATGCGCCGAGTCAGAGCGGCAGGATCCGCAGGCCGGACTACTACAGCGACCAGTACGACGAGGATGGGCGCTGGCGGCCGATACCCATCCCCGCAACGGGGACGGTGGGCGGGAAGTCGGGGCAGCCGATCCTCAACGAGGGTGCGGACTCGCTTCCGATGCCGTTCGTATCCGACTTGGACGCCTACGTCGAGTACGCGCAGTCCTACGGCGGCGGAGCGGGCGGCAGCCTCACCTATCCGGGCTATACGTATACCGATGCCGCCGGAGCGCTGCAGACCGTTGCGGGCGGCACCGTCCGCGCGCACTATGACGGGACGGGCCCTTCGGGTGACGCGGCTCAGGCCGACAGGGGTGCGCTCGTCCTCGTTGGCACGGCGGCGAACCCGATCCGGATCAACGGGCCGGTCGTCGTCGATTCAGACGTCATCGTAAAGGGCTACGTGAAGGGGCAGGGGACGATCTACTCTGGCCGCAACATACACATCATCGGCGACATCCGGTACGTTGACGGGCCAGAGTGGTCTCACCCCGATGGCGACGATGCGGCGGTCGAGGCGAGCAATGCGGGAAAGGACATGCTTGGGCTTGTCGCGAAGGGGAACATTGTCGTTGGGGACAGCACTACGGCGGCGTGGATGAATTCGATGCGCGAATACATCCGCACGGAGGGTCGCCAGTCCGTCGTCCACCGCTACGCCTGCGATCCGAGCGACGCCAACATCGGATACCCGTCCACGTTCGATGGCGACTACACTGCCGTCGAGCAGGTTTCTGGGCTCTCCGCCGAGATGGCGGCCTCTGCGCCGGGCGGGTACGATGCGTCGTCTGGGCAGTTCGGCAAGGTGCGCACCCGCACCGTCGAGCTCGACACCTGGCACGAGGAGGCGGTCTACGACCGCTGGGGACGCTACCAGGGCACGAAGCAGGTGCGCGACACCGCAACTGAAAGTTACGTGGCCTACGACCGGCGTTACTACGAGACGGTCTGCGACGACCGCATCCTGCAGTCCCTGAAGGATACGTCCGGCGCCGCGCAGATCGATGCCGTCCTGTACAACAACCACGGCATTTTCGGGACGCCAGGCCGTTCGGGCAGCGACTTCAACCTCAACGGCTCTCTCGTCTGCCGCGACGAGGCCCTCATATTTTCTGGCAATGGCATCCGGTTCAACTGGGACATGCGCCTGAAGCCGAAGACCGGGAACGCGGTGACCGGGAACATCGGCCTGCCGGTCGGTCCGCAGGATCCGTACGTGCTTGAGTGGATGGAGATTCCCGATCACCTGAACGCGGCGTATGTCACGCCGTCAGAGTAGCCGAAGCGGCAGGCGCATCGGATGGTATAATACCGGGCATTCAACATTCGAAAAGAGAGCAGATGGACACGATATCTCCCGTATTTGCCGTCATGGAGGCCGGGGCGGACGCCGACTACGCCGCGTTGGAGCGGACAGAGTCGCTATGCGCCTCGGCCGCGTCTGCGGCGTCGTCGGGAGCGACCTATCGCCATCGGCGAACATTGGCCGAATTGCCGCCGTCCCCTGTGCCCGTCAGATCCGATGCGCCGATTGCCGAGACGGGGGCGCACGAGATCGCGAAGACGCAGAGCCCGCCGGAAGATCCGCTCGTTCATCTGCGCGCGGCGAGGCTTGGCTTCGCTATGGTAGTCGTTTTGGTATTGTATGGCCTTTGGATATGGCAGCGAAGGAGGCGGTGAGATGACAGACGATAGAGGGCCCCGGGATGCGCCGGGACTGATGGGGCTGACGGCCTTTGCGAAAGCCGTGCATTCGATCCGCACGCGCTATGCGCTCATGACGGGGTTCTTCCTGCTGCTTTTCCTGGCTGTATTCTATGTTGGCGGTCGCTTTGTCCTCTCGAATCTCGTTCAGGACACCGAACGGCAGGTGCGTGAGGTCGGCCAGCGCATGACGGCGACGATTCGCCGGAAGGCAGAGGGGATGCGCGCGACGGCCGTTCGCGTGCTGGAAATGCCAGGGGCTGGCGAGGCCGACGTACGTACCCTGCTGAACGGGTTCGGTGTCCAGTTCTCATTTGTCGCGCAGTTCGCGCCGGACGGGCGATTCCGGGAAGGGGTGCGCCAGAGCGCCATCGGTAGTCATCCCATACCATTCCCCGAGGATGCTTTCGCCGCATACACCGCCGTGCTGAAGAATTGGATGCATGCGGTGAACGCCGATGCGCCAGACGCGACGGACAGCGGGGCTGTTGGAATCATGCAGCTCGGTACTCTGCTGCATGGCGTGGCCCTACTGCCCCGCGGCGATGGGTTCCTGCTCTTCGGGCTGCCGTTCTCGCCGGATGCGATTCCCGACGGCGATATGGATCGTCGTGCTTTCGCGAACCTCCGCATTCGCGTCCTGGGCGCGGACGGTGCGAGGACTGCCCATGCGGCCGGGCGGCAGATGCCTCGGAGCGAGAAGCGCTCGCGATATGGCATCGCGCCGCTTTTCACTGAGAGCGTCGCGGAGGTGGCTTCCGGCATATCGTTCTGGAACTTCCGCAAGGGACCTCTCGATGCGGTGTTTGTCTTGCGCGACATCTCCGGGAATGCCGTATCGGTGATGTCCGTCTCCCTGCCGAAGGTTTTCCTGAGCGCGACGCGGATGGCCGTGTTGCAGTTGGCGTTCTTCGTTGCGCTTGGCGGCATCCTCTTCGTGCTGCCGATCTTCTGGGTTCAGGGACGGCTGCTCCTGAACCCGCTGACGCGGATGACGCGGATGATTGCGGAGCTGGGGGCGAACGCTTCCAGTCTCGACTGCCCTCGCATCGTCTGGGAGGGGAAGGATGAGTTCGCGCTGTTGGCGGAGTCGGTAAACCGGCTCATAGAGACGATCGCCGCGAAGACCGTCATGCTCGCGAACGTGGAGGCGAGCCACCAGGCACTCATTGCGGGGGTGCCGGATGCGCTCATCGTCTTCGACGCGCAGGGGCGGCTGGTGTCCGTCTCCAAGCAGGCCGAGGGCGTGCCGCAGATGCCGGGGCTCTTCGCGGATGAGCCGCCATCGGCGTCGGTCTTCGGCGCGGATGGCGTTGCCGCTTTCGCGCGGGCGATAGATGAGACGTTCCGCACAGGTGCGGTCTCCAAGGTCAGCCTGGAGGTGCAGCGTCCGCTCGGCGCGGCGGAGGATGTCACGACGCGACGCTTTGAAATGCGGATCACGCGGATGGGGCCTCGCTTCGCGCTGGCGATTGCCCGCGACGTCACGGCCGAGTATGCAGAGCACGTGCAGCGGCTCGCGGCAGAGGCGCGCGCGATGGACGTATCCAAGCGCGAGTCGCTGACGATGCTTGCCGCCGGCATCGCGCACGACATGAACAATGTCCTCTCTGTGGTCCTGAATGCGGCCGAATGCTCTGATGCGGGCGATCCCGGCGAGGCGGCGAAGGCGCTTGGCACGATACGCGATGCCGTCCGGCGCGGCTCTTCCATGATGCATGAGCTCATGACTTTCGCGGGGGAGGGCAGGATGACGCTCATGCGCGCCAATCCGAAGATGGTGCTGGAGGACGTTCGGCAGCTTGTCACTCGCGTCGTGGGCGACCTTGTCGAGGTCACGTTTGAGGAGCCGCCGGACGTTCCTGACGTGGATGTGGACTTCAATCAGTTCTGGAAAGTGCTTTTCAACATCGTCAAGAATGCCGGCGAGGCCATGGGCGAGAATCCCGGACACGTCACGCTGAGCGTCGCGCCATTCAGGATGACGAAGGACGAGGCGGCGACGTTCGTGTCCGAGCATCCGCTGCCCCCGGGAGATGGGGTGCTGTTTCGGATCTCGGACGATGGACCCGGAATCCCGGAAGGGATCAGGGATCGCATCTTCGACCCGTATGTGTCCTCCAAATCGCTTGGAAGGGGGTTGGGGCTCGCGACGGTGCGGACGATCATCGAGGCGCATGGCGGCGGCATTGCCGTGGAGAGCCAGCCTGATCGCGGCACCACGTTCCGCATATACCTGCCGGTGTCGAAACTGGCGCCGGAGACGGGTGGGCGGACGCCTCCGGCACCCCGGACAGCGGAACTTTCCGGGGACATCCTGATCGTTGACGACGAGGAGGCGATCCTGAAGACGACGAAAATACTCTGCCGGGCCTTGAAGCTGACGCCCCATGTCGCCCGCGACCGCCGCGAGGCACTTGCGGTCGTCCGGCGGCATGCCGCATGCCTTCGGGCAATCATCCTTGACGCACATCTCGGACAGATCGACACCGTGCGGTTGCTTGGCGCGTTTCGGCTTGGTGCGCCGCATGTGCCGGTCATATTGGCGTCAGGATCGGCTCCCGAGGCTATGGAGAGGATGTTCCACGCCCATCCCTACGACGTATTCCTGCAGAAGCCGTATACGCTCGAAGAGCTTAAGCGCGCTCTCCTTGATGCGTCATCATCGCCAGTGCCGGGCATCAAGTAGCACACCGTATCCGAGGCCAATTGACTTTTGTGACACTTTGATATATAATGTCACGCTGTCTTTTTAACCCAAGGAAGGTCTAAGGAATGAGCAGTCAAAAGGCAATGGCATTGGCGGTGGCTTCCGCCATGTTTTCGACATCGGCGTTTTGCGCCGGCTTCGCACTGTACGAGGGTTCGGCGAAGGGCACCGCGCTTGCCGGGACGGTCATGGGCAAGGCAGTGGATGCGTCGGCGAACTTCTACAACCCGGCTACGATGGCAGACTTCACGAATACCGTCGTGACCGTTGGGTTTGTGACCGAGCACCCGACTGCCGACACGGTGATCGACGGCCGCCCCGGAACAAAGATGGATCCCGGCGCGTTTCTTCTGCCTCACTTCCATCTCGTGCAGCCGCTTCCTTACGACTTTGCGTTCGGTCTCGGCTTTGCCCCGGAATTTGGCCTGGGCACGCACTACAATCCAGGCTGGGCCCTCGACTGGAACACGCAGAAGACCACGGTGCGGGGCCTTACCCTCACGCCGAACCTTTCCTACCGCATAACCGAGGACTGGTCGGTCTCCGCCGGCTTCCGTCTGCTGTATTTCGACTTCGAGCAGTACTCGTACCAGTACACTGGCGCGTTCAACCCTGATGGCACTCCAAACAGGGGACGCTTCCGCCTGAGGGGCGACAATGGCTTTACCGATTGGGGCTGGCAGCTCTCAACCCGCTATCGGATAACGGATACGTTCTCCGTAGGCGCAATGTACAAGTCCTACATCGATTCGAGGATCAAGGGCGAGGGGAGGATGACCGGCGCCGGGAACGCCATAGTGGGGATGGGTCCGTCCGGCCCTGTGATTGCCGATGTCAATGGCCTTGCCACTGGAGACGCGAGTGCGGACATCAGGCTTCCCCAGTCTGTGACGATAGGCGCGAACTGGGATGCGCTTGATACGCTGCACCTCGGAACGGCGCTTACCTGGACGGAGTGGTCTTCCATGCCGGCGATCAACTTCAACCTTCCCACCGGCCGCAAGCCGACCAATCTTGGATGGGACGATGTCTTCCGCATTGCCTTCGGCGGCGCCTGGGATTTCCACGAGAACTTCTCGCTATTGGGTTCCTACGTGTTCGACATGGATCCGTGCAGCACAAAGGACAACGAAGGCTCCACGATGTTGCCGCCTGGCGATCGCCACATCGGGACTGTCGGTCTCGCATGGCATTATGGCCCAATTGACGTCACCCTCAGCTACGGCATTGTGTTCATGTGTTCGGAATCTGTCAGCTACACCCATCCGGTGACTGGCCGCAAGGTGCGGTTTGGTACGGATAACGGCCTTTCGCATGCGGTCGGCCTTTCCGTGACGTACGCATTCTGATTGGGCCGATGGACAGGGTTTCTCCTGAACAGCGCAGCCGGATAATGAGCCGCATCCGCGGGCGCGACACAAGGCCGGAGATGCTTGTGCGGCGGCGGATATTCGCGTCCGGATGGCGATTCAGGGTGTGCGACAAGCGTCTGCCCGGGAAGCCGGACGTAGTGGTTCCCCGTGCGCGTACGATAATCGACATTCGCGGATGCTTCTGGCATAGGCATGGCTGCGCCGTTTCGACCATGCCAAAGAGCAATGTCGCGTTCTGGATGGAAAAATGGTCCAAGAACGTGTGCAGGGACAGGCGCAACGAGAAGTCCTGGCGCGAAGCCGGATGGAACCTGATTGTCGTGTGGGAGTGTGCACTCGCGAAGCGGAGTCTCGAACGCACACTATTGCGAGTTTGCTCCGCCCTTGACCTGTGGGCAGAAGAGCTGTCTGGGCCGAACGCAAAAAGGCGCCGCCCGCACAGGCTTGTGCTTCCGCACTCCCCGTAGTGGACGGATCCATGCGATTCGCCAGGATGTTCGCCTTGCCGTCAGAGGGTCGAGAATCCGTGCAGGTTCTTGCCGTCTGCGATGGCCCTTACGACAAGGGATGCGCCGGTTGCGCAGTCGCCTACGGCGAATATGCGCTTTCCGGGATCAGATATGATCGCCGTGCGTGGGGTCAGTTCAAGCCCCAGCTGCTCGACTATCGGATGTGCCTTCGGAACGCCTGTGAAGCCCATGGCCAGAAGCACGAGATCTGCCTCTATCGTCTCCCTTGTGTCGGGAACGCTTGAGAACCCGGTTGGCTTGCCGGTGGGCGTGAACGCCCATTCCACGGTTTCAACCTCAACTCCGGAGACTTTGCCGCCGTTGCCGATGAACTGGAGCGAATTCAGGTTCCATCTCCGCTGGCATCCTTCCTTGTGGCTTGAGCTTGTGCGGAGCTGATACGGCCAAAGCGGCCAGGGCGTAGAGGCGCTTCGCGTGTCTGGCGGCTTGGGCATGATCTCGATCTGCTCTACGCTTTTCGCGCCTTGGCGTATCGCCGTGCCGACACAGTCGGAGCCGGTGTCGCCGCCGCCAATAACAAGGACCCTCTTGCCGGCGGCCGAGACCGGCAGCTTCGGCAGTTCTCCAGTAAGCGCCCGGTTCTGTCCGGAAAGGAATTCGAGGGCAAGGTGTATTCCTGAGAGTTCACGTCCCGGAATGTTCAGGTCGCGAGCCGCAGGGGTGCCTATGGCGAGGATTACCGCATCGTTCGCCCTTTGCAGGTAAGATGCCGAGATGTCCGTGCCGACTGTGATGCCGGTCTTGAACGTGATGCCTTCCGCCTCAAGGATCGCGCGGCGCCGGTCGATTATGGACTTGTTGAGCTTGAAGCACGGTATCCCGTACCTGAGCAGTCCTCCTATCTCCTGGTTGCGTTCGTAGACCGTCACCCCATAGCCCTTGCGGCGGAACGTCACCGCTGCGGAAAGCCCGGCCGGCCCCGCCCCGACGATGGCAATGGACTTGCCGTTTTCGGATGCCGGCGGGCGCGGCCTTACCCATCCGTTTGCGAATGCAGTCTCGATTATGTGCTTTTCCGACTGCCGTATCATCACCGACTCCTCGTCGAGCTGGTGCACGCAGCTTGCCTCGCAGAGGGCAGGACATACGCGAGCCGTGAATTCCGGGAAATCGGAACGCTGGCTGAGCAGTTCGTACGCACGGCGGTCGTCGCCATCCGCGACGGCGCGGTTCTGGTCGGGAACGAGATTCCCGAGTGGGCATCCGTATGCATGGCAGAATGGCTGCCCGCAGTTCATGCACCGGGATACCTGTGTGCGTATGTCATCCGCAGGAAGCTGGCGCTCCACTTCGTTGAAGTCCTGGCGCCGCTTGTCCTTGTCGCGGTAAATGTCGTGAATGCGTTCCATTTTAGTTTGGCCGTTGGTGGTTTGTTTGCGAAGTTCGGGGTTCTGTGTTCCTTGTTTCGTCGGATCTTGCGCTGCGATCAGCTCTTGACGGGCGCCACCATGACGAATCTCGGTCTTGCGTTGACCCAATCCGCGCGCAGGCGCTTTGCCTTTTCTGATCCGGTTCGCGCTATGTGCTCATCCATGAGGGACAGCAGATCCGCTTCGCCTGGCGAATTAGCCTCAACCGGCATGAGGTCTATCGAGGCAAGGTTGGAGTTGAGGTCGAGAGTGCCATCCTCGTCGTAGACGTATGCCACTCCACCCGTCATGCCGGCGGCAAAGTTCACGCCGGTCTTGCCCAGTACAAGCACCTTGCCGCCGGTCATGTACTCGCAGCCGTGGTCGCCGATGCCTTCGGCCACGAGCGTGACGCCGGAATTGCGTATGCCAAACCGCTCCCCGGCCAGGCCGTTCACGAATATCTTGCCGGACGTGCCGCCGTACGCAATCACGTTGCCGGCGATGACGTTGTCCTCTGCGGCGTTCGTGAAGTCCGCCTCTGGCGCGATCGTGATGATTCCGCCGGAAAGGCCCTTGCCCACGTAGTCGTTTGCCGCGCCCCTGAGGTTGAACGTTATGCCTTTGGCGAGGAATGCGCCGAACGACTGCCCGCCCACGCCGGTGAAGTTCACCGTCAGGGTCCCGTCGGGGAGGCCTTTCTCGCCGTGCTTCTCGGCCACCTCGCCGGAAAGCTCCGTGCCGACAGTGCGGTTGACGTTCGACACCTTGCGCGATATCGTCCTGGCTTCGCCGCCCGATATCGCAGGCATTAGTTCGGGAATCAGTTCCTTGCGGTCGTAGTTGTCCAACGCCCAGGCGGGGATGTCCGGGTTGAACCGCTCATCGGCTCCGCTCTCGCGATGGAAGACAGGGGCGAAGTCAAAGCCGCCGTCCTTTTCGTGCGTCAGCAGGTCGGAGCGTCCTACCGCATCGTCGAGCGACCTCAGCCCGAGCGCGGCGAGCTGTTCGCGCACCTCCTGCGCAAGGAACCTGAAATACGTCTGCAGGTGCTCCACCTTGCCGGCGAAGCGCCTGCGCAGCTCTTCGCACTGCGTCGCTATCCCCACGGGGCAGGTGTTGAGGTTGCAGTTCCGGCACTGCACGCACCCAAGCGCAACGAGCATCGATGTGCCGAAGCCGAATTCCTCCGCACCAAGCATGGCGCCTATCACGATGTCGCGTCCGGTGCGGAGCTGGCCGTCCACCTGGAGCTTCACCCTGCCGCGCAGGCCGTTCTTGATGAGCGTCTGCTGGGCTTCCGCGAGACCGAGTTCCCATGGGAGTCCGGCGTGCTTCATGGAGGTTAGCGGCGCCGCGCCGGTGCCGCCGTCAAAGCCGGATATCAGCACGACGTCCGCATGGGCCTTGGCGACGCCTGCCGCGATCGTGCCCACTCCGGCCTCGGAGACGAGCTTTACGCTCACGCGGGCCTTCGGATTCGCGCACTTGAGGTCGTAGATGAGCTGCGCAAGATCCTCGATGGAGTAGATGTCGTGGTGCGGCGGCGGCGAGATGAGCGTGGTGCCGGGCTTGGCGTGGCGGAGCCTGCCGACGAATGCGTCCACCTTGTGGGCGGGCAGCTGTCCGCCCTCGCCGGGCTTTGCGCCCTGCGCGAGCTTGATCTGGATATCCTTCGCGTTGCGCAGGTAGTTTATCGTCACGCCGAAGCGTCCGGAGGCGACCTGCTTGATGCCGCAGTTCCTGTCGGTCCCGAAGCGTTCCGCGTTCTCGCCGCCTTCGCCGCAGTTCGACATCGTGCCGAGGCCGTTGAGGGCCTGCGCTATCGTCTCGTGCGCCTCTGGCGAGAGCGACCCGAGCGACATTGCGCCGCCGACGAAGTGCTTCACGATCGACTCCACCGGCTCTACCTGATCCAGGGGAATCGGCCGCGTGGCCTTGAAGGCGAACTGGGAGCGCAGGGTGATGGACGATTTCTCGGGGTCGTCTATCTGCTCCGTATATTTCCTGAAGAGGCCGAAGTCGTTGGATCGCACGGACAGGCGGAAATTCGCGAGACCTTCTGGCGTCCAGAGGTGCCTTTCGCCGCCCTTGCGCACACGGTATTCGCCGCCGGGCTGAAGCGAGAACTCCATCGGCCTTGCCTCGGCGCGGCGGTTCGCGGCATCGGCGATCTCGTCTATCCCGATCCCGCCGACAGGGGATGCGACCCCGTTGAAGAACTCTTTGACGACATCCTTGCCGAGCCCGATAGCCTCGAATATCTGGGCGCTCCGGTAGGAGCGGAGGGTAGAGATGCCCATCTTCGACATGATTTTCAGGAGTCCCTTGTCAACTGCCGTTACGTAGTTGGACGCGGCCTTAACGAGATTGTCCTTCGTGAAGGAGCTCACGGTGGCGAGGGCGAGATACGGGTTGATTGCCGTCGCGCCGAATCCAAGGAGAAGCGCGTAGTGCATGACCTCGCGGACTTCTCCGGACTGGATGACCAGTCCCGCAGACGGCCTCTTGCCTGCCTTCACGAGTGCGCGGTTCACCGCTGCGGTGGCGAGCAGGGACGGGATCGGCACGCTGTCGGCATCGCGGAGCGACGGGTGGTCGGAGAGTATTATTATCCTGTGGCCTTCGTCAACGGCTTTCAGCGCCGCCGCGCAGATGCCGTCCAGCGCATCCTTCAGGGCCTTGCCGTCGCCGCCTCGCCGGAATGTGATCGGGATGCGTACGGACGTGAAGCCGTCGTCCTGGATGGATGCGAGGTGGGTCAGCTCGTCGTCGGTGAGTATCGGACGGCGCAGCTTGATCAGGTGGGCGTGCGCCGGCGTTTCCGAAAGGATGTTCCCCACGTTGCCTATGTAGGTCATCAGGGACATCACCAGCTCTTCCCTGATCGGGTCGATAGGCGGGTTCGTGACCTGCGCGAAGAGCTGCTTGAAGTAGTCGAACAGCAGGCGTGGCTTCTTTGACAGGGATGCGAGGGCGGCGTCGTTGCCCATTGCGCCCACTGGCTCGTGTCCGGTCTCCGCCATGGGCTTCAGGATCAGGTTCAGATCCTCAAGCGTATATCCGAAGAGGGTCTGTTCGCCGATGATGTCCATGGTCGCATGGGAAGGGATTATCTCGGTGAAAAGCCCCTGGATCGAGATCCTGTTCTGCTCTACCCACCTGCGGTACGGACGGCGGCGGGCGTAGAACGTCTTTAGCTCCGTATCTTCAAGGAGCCTGTGCCTTTGCAGGTCAAGCCAGAGCATAGCCCCCGGTTTGAGCCTTCCCTGACGCGATATGTCCTTCGCCGGTATGTCGAGCACGCCGGTTTCGGAAGCCAGCACGAATAGGCCCTGCTTCGTGAGCGTCCAGCGGGCCGGACGGAGCCCGTTGCGGTCCAGCGTGGCTCCCACCCCGTTGCCGTCGGTGAACGCCACTGCGGCAGGGCCGTCCCACGGCTCCATCAGCGCGGAATGGTATTCGTAGAAGGCCCGCACATCGTGCCCCATGTGGTATTTGGCGCCCCAGGCCTGCGGCAGAAGCATCAGCATGGCGTGCGGCGCCTCGCGTCCGGCTGCGACAAGCAGCTCGAACATGTTGTCGAGCGAGGCGGAGTCGGATTGCCCGGGAGTGACCAGTGGCAGGAGCTTCCCGATGTCCTCCCCGAAGACCGGTGACGCTAGCGACGCTTCGCGCGAGGAGAGGGCGTTCAGGTTGCCCTTGAGTGCGTTGATCTCGCCGTTGTGGGCGAGGGCGCGGAATGGGTGCGCAAGCTCCCAGCTCGGGAATGTGTTTGTCGAGTAGCGCTGGTGTACAAGGGCGAACGGAGACGTGAAATCGGGGTCCGTGAGATCCCTGTAGAAGCATTCCATCTGGGCCGCAAGCAGAAGCCCCTTGTATACGATCGTGCGTGACGAGCAGGAGCAGATGTACGCGGATTTCACGGCTTTCTCGATCAGTCTCCTCATTACGTACAGGCGCCTTTCGAATTGCCCATTGTCGGCGGCGGACGTGTCATCCGCTTCCGCCATGAAAAGCTGCCTTATGCGCGGCATTACGGCCCGTGCGTCGTCGCCTATTGCATTGGGGTCGATCGGAACATCCCTCCAGCAGATGGCCCTGCATCCCTCATCATGGATTATGGACTCGATTGTGGCCTCTTCGCCTTCACCTCCGAATACCATCGCTATGCCGTAATGTCCGGCCTTTGGGAGATCGCCGCAAACCTTGCGGAAAAACGCATCGGGAATGCGAAGAAGGATTCCAGCGCCATCGCCTGTGCGTGGGTCATTGCCGGTCGCGCCTCTGTGCGTAAGGCGCTTGAGTACGGTAAGGCCGGATTCCACGACCGTGCGAGAGGCTGTGTCGTCAAGGCTCGCTACGAGCCCAACACCACAGGCATCATGTTCATATTCGGGGCGGTACAGCCCACGCTGTCGATCTTCTTTCTCGTTCATGGTTGAGGTTCCTTTAGGCAAACCAAAGCAAACTTCGTGCCAAAGCCATCGTGTGGCGTTTCATTGCAGTCGATTTTACGTAGATTGTAAAACAATGGGCTATGGCATTACGTCTTTTTTCGGAATATGCCTTGTACCGTAGTCTTGGGACGATAGTAAAGCTGAACATCCGTAACGAGAAAAATGGGCGACAATTGTGTCACGAGACAGAGACCTACATGATTCCTCGAATTAATCCGTCGCAAAGGAGATGTTTGCAATGCTTGACAAAATGTTGCGGAGAATTGTGTCTGTCAAATGACATTATGGGAAACTGGGTGGCTGATTAAATGTTGTCGGCTCATATGTTGTGGTCGAGTAGTCGAGAATCACCCTTGCAATCGCAATATATGGTAGGAGGGTTATTTTGTTAGCCACCCAGTTATGGGAAAGGATCGGAGTTGATGACGAAGAATGAGATTGTTGTATATCAGCCGAACGAGCAGATGCGGCTTGACGTTAAATTGATGAACGAGACCGTCTGGCTGAGTATTCTTCAGATGGTTCAGTTGTTTGGCCGTGAACGTTCCGTCATCGCCAAGCATCTGAAGGCGGCCTTGGATGAAGGAGAGCTTGATGCCACGATTAATGTGCAAAATCTGCACAAAAATCAGCGTGGTCGTCCGGAGGCCTACTACGACCTTGACGCCATCATCTCCGTCGGCTATCGTGTAAAGTCGCTGCGTGGCACGCAGTTCAGAAGATGGGCAACTAAAATTCTCCGTGAGCATTTGCTTCAGGGCTATTCCGTCAATACTCGCATGAACCAGCTTGAGGACAGAATGGAGCGGCGACTGGCGCATCACGACCGGGACATTTCGGACCTCAAGGAGAAGGTCGATTTCTTTGTACAGACACAGACACCGCCACTTCGGGGCGTGTTCTACGATGGACAGTTGTGGGATGCCTGTTCGCTTGTAGAGAGACTAATAATGCGGGCGAAGACATCGATTCTGCTTATCGACAACTGGATTGGGACGGGGACGCTCGATATGCTTGCGAAAAAGCGCAGTGGAGTGGATGTGACGGTCGTGACGTCTGAACACAAGAACGGCAATGGCCATCCGCGTTTTACTCTGGCCACAACGGATGTCATGCGGTTCAACGCGCAATATCCGACATTGACGATCAAGTTTAGTGAGGTGTTCCATGACCGTTTCCTTATCATAGATGATTGCGAGATATACTTGATTGGCGCGTCGTTGAAGGATGTCGGAAAGAAATGCTTTGCATTTACGAAACTCGACTCAGGCGAAATTGCAGGGCTTAAGGCGCGGATGTAAGCGAGGGGAAATGACATTTGATGTGGCATTCGAGAGATTGTCTCGGTCGAAGTTCCGTAGCCGGTTCAGGTGGTCGGATGAAGACCGCAGGTACATTTCGGAGAAGGGGATGGATGCGATCCGTAAGCATGCGGAGGATTTCGTCCGTTGCAGGCTCGCACCTGCCCAGCCGCCGAATGATGGACGGCAGACCCCGATGCGTGGGCATCCGGTCTTCAAGGCGCAGCATGCGACGGCAACTTGCTGTAGGGGATGTCTGGAGAAGTGGTGGAAGGTCAAGAAGGGTTCAGAACTGACGAAGGTTCAGCAGGAGAAGATCGTCAATTTCATCATTGAGTGGATCGTTCGCCAACAATCGATTTGATGATGAGTGATGCGCATGATTGTTCGGAGAGTCGAACGGAGGTCATCCGCGAGAACAACGTCAAGTCCGTGACCATCGTCCGCGTAGAGATTCGATGTCTACAAAGATGCGGATTAAAAGGCGGTCACGTCGTTCTTCGGAGCGACGTGACCGCCTTTCGTTCGCTCTCGTCAAGCTCGCCTACGAGAGAAGCATGGACTTGATTACGGCATCTCGACTTTGACCTTAAGGAAACTGGGTGGCTGATTAAATGTTTCTCGCTCATATGTTGTGGTCGAGTAGTCGAGAATCACCCTTGCAATCGCAATATACGGTAGGAGGGTTATTTTGTCAGCCACCCAGTTTCTGTTATGATTGCGCACACACATCCATCAGGCGACCCGGCTCCAAGTGAAGATGACGTGGTATTTACTCAAGGGTTAATTGATGTCGGCAGAATCGCGCAGATTCCGCTTTTGGATCATCTCGTTATTGGAGCTACAGGTTCGGCTATTGCTTCAGCAATCAAATATTGCGAGCCTCAAAGTGCGCAAAACCTTTGCGGTCTTTGTGTTCTTTGTGGCAAAGATCACCATATTTCGTTGCCGCATCTATAAGTCCACTACCATGCAATAGCGATAGCGTCGTGATGTGAATAAAAAGTCGTGTCGTGGTGAGGTCACAAATCTGGGCCGGACGCTTCTCATCGCAACCGGTTAGTTTTGCGAGGCACGAGCAAAACTAACCGGTTGCATGGCGCACGGTCGATGTGCTACGCATTTTTGTTCACATTTGCTATAATCGCGCTTTCAACTTCAGGATGATATGGCATGATCGAAACAGATGTGTTGATCGTTGGAGCGGGTCCGGCCGGACTCGCCGCCGCAATTGCCCTTAAGCGTGGCGCAAAGGCCAAGGGTGAAGTGGCGTCCCCCCGCGTCATTGTGCTGGACAAGGGAAGAAGCGTCGGCTCGCATGTGCTTTCTGGCGCAATAATCGACCCGTCCGGCTTCGCCGGGCTGCTCTCCGACGACGAGGTCGCCAGGCTGCCCATCGAGACGCATGTCGTCAAGGAGAGCTTCCGCACGCTGCTTTCGCGTGGCGCGTCCGTGAAGATTCCGTGGGTGCCGCCAATGATGAGCTCCAAGGGGTATCCCGTCGGTTCGCTCACGAAGGTCGTCCAGTATCTCGCAGGCATAGCCCAGAAGGAGGGCGTGGAGATATACACTGGATATGCGGTGACGGGCCTGATGGAGGAGAATGGCGTGGTTGTCGGCGCGCGCACCGGCGAGAAGGGCCTCGACAGGGATGGCAAGAAGAAGGCGAACTACCTTCCGTCTGAAGAGGTGCGAGCCAAGACCACGATCCTTGCGGAGGGCGGATGCGGGATCCTCACGGAACGCCTTATTGCGGAGCGGAGGCTGAATGGGGTGCGCCCGCAGACGTACGCGCTCGCGATCAAGGAGCTCGTGGAGGTGCCGGCGGGCACGCAGATGGCCGGAGAGGTGATGCACACCTTCGGCTGGCCGAGCGACTTCATGACGTACGGCGGCGGATTCGTCTACCACGTCTCCGAGACGCAGGTGATGGTCGGCTATGCGTATGCGCTGGACTACACACGCGCCGAGATCGACCCATTCGAGCTTTTCCGCCAGTTCAAGCGCTCGTCCGCCGTAAGGCGCCACATGGAGGGCGGCAAGACAGTCGCGTACGGTGCGAAGGTGATTCCCGAGGGCGGCTTCTACTCGGTCCCGAAGGTGGAGTCTCCGGGCGTGATGATCGTGGGCGACGGCGCCGGGCTCCTTGACTCCCTGCGGATCAAGGGGGTGCACATCGCGCTCCAGAGCGGCAGGGCGGCGGCGGAAAGCATACTCACGGGCAGAAGCTATGCGGAGCTGTTGCGGGCGACCCCTGGCTACAGGGAGATGTGGCGCGTGCGCAACGTGCGCGCGGCGTTCTGCTACGGGCTGCCATTCGGCGTTGCGGCGGCCGGACTCGCCTGGATCACCCGTGGGGCGTTCCCGTGCTTCCGCGTACCGGGGCTCTCGGAGGGCGATGCCGCCTCGTTGCGGCAGATCGCCAGCGGGAAGGCTGGCATAGGCGGACCTGCCGCCAGGGTCTCTCCGTGCGACCGGGATGAGACTGCGCTGATGCCCGATAGGCTCACCGATGTGTTCATGAGCGGGACCATCCACGAGGAGAACCAGCCATGTCACCTGAAGGTGCTTGATCCGGCGAAATGCGAAGAGTGCCGCGTCAGATTCGGCGCACCGTGCACCAGGTTCTGTCCGGCGGAAGTCTACCGCATGGATTCCGCCGAGGCGGAGGGCAAGCTTGAGATCGACTTCTCCAACTGTCTGCACTGCAAGACCTGCCGCATAAAATGCCCGATGGGGAACATCGACTGGACCTTCCCGCAGGGCGGCGACGGCCCTCGCTATACGCGGATGTGAGCCATTGGGCCGGGGTCTGGAACTGGAGCGGGGCCGTGGAGAGCAAGTCCGACATACGCAGACGGATGAGGCACGCCAGATGCGGCGTGGACGCAGCCGAGCGGGCCTCGTATTCCGCGGCAGTCTGCAGGCGGATGCTGCAGCGTCCCGACGTCATGGCGGCTGTTGCGGACAAAGAGCCGTTTGCCGTATATCTCGCCACTCCGCAGGAGATCGACCTCACGGCGCTGATAGAGAGCCTGTGGGCGGCGGAATGCCCTGTGTTCGCCCCCGCCTGGGATGGCGAGGCGTATGTTCTCGCGAGATATGCGCGAGAAACCGAGCTTGTCTCCGGCCCAATGGGAGTCCTTGAGCCTGCCGTTGACGGCCATGGCGAATCCGCACCGGTCCCGAAGGTATGGATCGTCCCTGGCCTTGCGTTCACGAGGGGCGGCGCCCGCCTCGGATATGGGGGCGGCTGGTACGACAGGCTTCTTGCGTCCGCCCCGCAGTCATCTGCGGTACTCGGTGTCGCCTATCCGTTCCAGCTGCTGGATGAACTGCCGTCCGAGCCTCACGACATTGCGCTGACCGACGTCGTGGTGGAGTTAGACCGCCGCGATGCGCAGGGCGATTGCGTATAATATGCCGAACGCGAGGTGGATGCCGCCGGAAGCCCTCTCCAGGCGGATCCACTTTGGATTCTGCGGGTTGTCCAGATAGGTCTTGGTCGCGCGCACGAGCGTCCTTCGCGTAAGGGGGAGGGCCATGAACGGAAGCAGCATCATGCGTCCGTACCGGCAGACCATCATCGCGCATACGACGTACGGGAGCATGTGGCAGATCCAGTATATCGCGAGTGCGCCCTTCGGGCCGGCCATCGACGCGCAAGTCCGAATCCCGGCGGCACGGTCGCTCCGGATGTCGCGCATGTCGTTGCCGTGCATTATCACGCACACGAGCGACGCGATCGGGATTGACATGAATGCCGCGGCCGGGGTGAGAAGCCCAGTGGCGTCCGCCGGACGCAGTATGCATATCGCGGCGGCGATCTCAAGCGGACCCATCAGGAACGCGACGAACGGCACCCCGAGCCCGATGTACTTGAACCTGATCCCCGTGGAATAGTTGGTCGCCCCCAGAAAGCCGATGAAGCCAATGGCGAGCAGCGGCCATGAGACGTGCCATGCCCCGCCGTCCCGGTAGAGGCAGAGAAGCGTCCCGAGAGCCGCCGCGCAGGCCGCGCATACGGTCGCGGCGGCGAGGACCGCCCCCATCGATATCGTGCCGTCGTGCACCTGCGGCGTTGTGCGTATCGCGCCGGGTGCGGCGTCCACGCCAGAGCGCTCGTCCCCCCAGGTGTTCAGGAGATTCACCGTCGCCTGGAAGAGGATGCCTGCGGCCAGGCCTGCCCACCAGCGAAGCATCCCATGTGACGGCGGCACGATCGCGGCACCCACCAGAAACGGAACGAGGGTCGCCGCATAGCTCCACGGCCTGAGAAGCAGGAACCAGGCTTTTGCCTTGGCCTTGGGTTCATGGTCGGTCCTGGAGGTGATGGTTGCTGTCGCGCTCATGGTTCTTCTTGTCTGCCAACAATATGCGGGTAGCGTATCAAAGATGCCCTGCAAGGTCAATACGGCGCGTCGCCTTGAATTTTCTGGAATCAACGCCCACTTGCTCCCGAAACCGGAAAATCGGAAATCGAAGATTCCCGGTTGCGCCATGGACGGGAGGATATGGTATAATCGTCCGCACATTACAGAGGAGGCGCTTCATGAACAGGAGAGAGTTTCTTAGAGGCACGGTGGCGACGGCCGGAGCGGCTGCGGCGGGATGCGCGATGGCCGCGCAGCGGTGTAGCGGCGGCGTATGCTCGATGGTGACTGCGGCGGACTCTCCGCTGATCGCATCGGCCCCGATGCTCCAGAATCCCGCGCCCACGTCCATGGGCGTTGCGTTCGCGGTAAGCGCACTGGCCAACGGGTTCGTGGAATACTCCGAGTCGGCGGACATGAAGTCGCCGAAGCGGGTCAAGTGCGGAGGGTTCCGCGTCACCGACATGAACGACAAGGTGATGCTCGTGCGCCTTACGGGACTGAAGCCCGCCACCCGGTACCACTACCGGATCGGTGCGGACAGGATCAGATACGGCGGTGGCTACGACATGAAGGTGCTCGGCACCGAGATCGACCCCACTGTCCGGTCGTTCACTACGGTCGGCGAGGCGGCCGTCTCGCATTTCTGCGTATGCAACGATACCCATGCCGCATGGTCGTCGTTCGGGCCTGTGGTCGACAAGATCGCCGAACTCAAGCCGGCGTTGACGGTATGGAACGGGGATGCCTGCAACACCCAGGAGACCATCGAGAGTCTGGTGCAGGTGTTCCTCCGTCCGGATGTCCTGCGCAAGGACTATGCCTCGGAGATCCCGTTCTGCCTCGTTCCCGGCAACCATGACCAGCGTGGCCTCGCGTGCCGCCACCTTGAGCGCGTGTTCATGTTCAGGCAGCCCGAAGAGCGCCTTTCCCGCGATTGGGACCTCGGGCGCAACTTCGCGTTCCGGCTCGGCGACATCGCGCTTGTCGGCCTTGATACGGGTGAGGACAAGCCTGACGGGCGCGACGTCTATGCTGGCCTTTTCAACAACGAGGCGTATCGCGTGGCGCAGACGGCGTGGCTGGAGAATGCCCTTGAAAGGCCTGAGATAAAGGCCGCCCCGTACCTTGTCGCGTTCTGCCACATCCCGCTCTTCGATCCGCGCCCGTGGGCCAACCCTGGCGGCACACACGACAACTGCGGCGGCAAGTACCGGCACGATTTCGCCATCTGGGAGAAGTCGTGCGCCGAAATGTGGGGGCCGCTGTTCAGGCGGCACGGTGTGCAGCTCCTGATCGCGGCGCACCAGCATGAATACCGCTACGATGCGCCTGCCGCAGACCGTCCGTGGGCGCAGATCATCGGCGGCAGCCCGACCCTTGACGAGAAGAGGGGACGCTTCGCCACGGTCATAGACGGCAAGGTCGAGGCGGGAGAGCTGAAGATCGCCGTCCACGATCTGCACCATCGCCGTCTGGCGGGCGAGTTCTCGTTCAAGCCAAGGGCGTAGCGTCCGGTGGACTGATGTTCTTGAATATGGAATAGGGGAAGCAGGTAATGAAAAAGCACATGTTGTTCGGAATCGCCTCGCTCTGCGCGTTCGGCGCGTTTGCCGAGGTGGGGTTCTTCCAGGATAGGGAGGTGTACATACATGAACCGAATTACGACGAGTCAAGGATCCCGGCGTATACGCTTGAGGATCCGCTGACCTTCGTGGATGGACGGAAGGTGAAGGGCGCGGCGGACTGGGAGGAACGCCGCAAGGAGATACTCGGGATATTCGCGAAGGAAATGTACGGCGAGGAGCCGCCGAAGCCGGAAGCCGTCGTGACCGAGCTCCTGGACGAGAAGAACACGGTTGACGGATACGCGATCCGCCGCCAGTACAGGATGTGGTTCAGGAAAGACAAGAGCGGACCCTGCGTCAACTGGATCGTATGGGTGCCGGCGTTCGCGAAGAAGCCGGTGCCCGTCATCTCCTTCCTCAACTATCGCGGGAACCATGAGCTCGTGCCGGATGCCGACATTCCCGTTCAGCAGGGCTGGAGCAGGGCCGGGAAGGACACGGACGGGAACAGGTGCGTCGAGCGCACTCGCGGAATCATGCAGGATCCGAACGGGGCGACAATATTCCCGCTCGGGATCATCCTCGCGCGAGGCTATGCGGTGATGAGCGCATGCTATTGCGAAGTCTCCCCCGATCCGGACCGCAACGTGAAGGATCCCAAGTTCAAGCAGAATCCCTTCGCGTACACCGGCGTATTCGAGCTGTGGGGCAGGCGTGACGAGAGCCGCACGGACAACATCACCGCCATCGGCGCTTGGGCATGGGCGCTTTCGCGCGGCCTTGACCTTGCGGAGCGCATCCCCGGGATCGACGCGAAGAGGAGCGTGGTCACGGGCTGCTCCCGTCTCGGCAAGGCCGCATTCCTCGCGGCGGCGCGGGACGTGCGCTTCGCCGTCTGCGTGCCGAACCAGACCGGTGGCGGCGGCATCCCGCTCGCCAAGCGCGACTACGGGGAGAACGTCTCCACCGAGAACCGCTACTTCACGCATTGGTACTGCCGCGCCTACGCGAAGTACGCGGAGGCCCCATGGAAGACCATGCCGTTCGACCAGCACCTGCTCGTCTCGTGCATCGCGCCGCGCGCGCTGCTCGTTGAGGGCTTCGACTCCAAATGGTTCGACACGAAGGGCGAATACCTCTCGCTCAAGGCGGCAAGCCCCGTGTGGAAGTTCCTCGGCAAGGGCGGCATGCCCGACGTGGAGTGGCCCGCTGACTTCGATACGTCCGCGATCGGCAAGTATCTCGGATACGTCCGCCGCAGCCAGAATCACGGAATCTCCGGCTACGACTGGCAATGGATGATGGACTTTGCCGACGGCGTGTTCGGCAAGTAGCCCGCAAGGCGGCCACGACGCCGCCGGCGAACCCATCGTCACGGATACGAGAGAGGATACGACCATGAGGATTACGTTTCTTGGCGCTGCCCGCACGACCACCGGGTCCATGCATCTTGTGGAGGCGTGCGGCAAGCGCATCCTGCTCGACTGCGGACTCTACCAGGGGCATCGCAAGGAGGCGTTCGAGAAGAACCGCAATCTGCCTGTCGATGCGAAGACCATCGACTACGTGATCCTCTCCCACGCGCACATCGACCATTCTGGCAACCTGCCGCAGCTTGTGAAGGCGGGCTTTCGCGGGCGGGTCTTCGCTAGAAGCCAGACCGTAGACCTTTGCGACATAATGCTCCGCGACTCGTGCTTCCTCCAGCGGCGGGACGTCGAATACGTGAACAAGAAGCGCAGGGCGCAGGGGAAGACGCTCTTCGAGGAGCTCTACACCGAGGCCGACATCGACATGCTGATGAAGCTGATGGTCCCGGTGCACCTGCATACGCCGACCAGGATCGCTCCCGGCATTGAGCTTACGTTCTACAATGCCGGGCACATCCTCGGCTCCGCGCTGGTGCAGCTGGATGTCGCGGGCGGGACCGGGCACAGCCACAGGCTGCTGTTCTCGGGCGACCTTGGCCAGCCGAACCAGCCGATCCTACGCCACTACGAGTACCCGGAGGGCGCGGACATCCTGCTGATAGAGTCCACCTACGCGGACAGGCTGCACCCCTCTGCGGCGTCAGTCCAGGACAAGCTTGAGATGCTCGTGAGGAAGATAGACCGCCACAACGCCAAGCTGCTGATACCGGCGTTCTCCGTGGGGCGCACCCAGCAGATCATATACTACCTCAACCGCCTCCGCGATGCGGGGCGGCTTCCCAGGGTGCCGATATACATAGACTCGCCGCTTTCCCAGAAGGCCACGGAGATATACGCGCACCACACCGGGTGCTACAATGAGGAGGCGCTGGCGATGATCAGGGCGGGGCATTCGCCGCTCAGCCTCGAAGGGATGCAGTACGTGCTCACGCCGAGCGACTCCATGGCCCTGAACGACAAGAGCGGCCCGATGATAATAATCGCCGCGTCCGGGATGTGCGAGGGCGGGCGGGTGGTCCACCACCTGAAGCAGATCGTGGCCGATCCCTGGAACATAGTCCTGATAGTGGGGTTCCAGGCGGAGAACACCCTTGGCCGCCGCCTCGTGGAGGAAAGGAACCCGATCCGCATACTTGGCGAGGAGCTTGAGCTTAATGCCCGCGTGGAGACGATCAACGCGCTTTCCGCGCATGCGGACCGCGACGGCCTCATGGACTGGTTCGACAAGGTCGGCAGGAACGTCAGGCACGCATTCGCGGTACACGGCGAGACGGAAAAGGTGGAGGCGATGCGCAGGCTGCTCGTCGAGCACGGGGCTTCGCGCGCGACCGCCCCGCAGCCGGGGCAGTCCTTCGTTTTCGACTGACATGAAACGCGCCTTCGACATCACGCTTGTTGCGCTGACGGCGGTGCTGTGGCTTCCGCTGATGTTCGCGACCGCGATTGCCGTGCTCGCGTGCGAGGGAAGGCCGATATTCTTCCTTCAGGAGCGGGCCGGCCTTGGCGGCAGGCCTTTCCGTGTGCTGAAGTTCAGGACGATGGACGGCCGGGCGGGCGAAGAGCCCGAGGCGACAGGGATAGGTCGATGGCTCCGCAGGCTTTCGCTTGACGAAGTGCCGCAGCTCCTGAATGTGCTGAAGGGCGACATGTCTCTCGTGGGCCCGCGCCCGCTGCCTGTCGCATACCTGCCGCGATACTCGGCGGAGCAGTCCCGGCGGCACGATGTGCGCCCCGGGATAACCGGGTGGGCGCAGGTGCATGGACGCAATGCGCTGTCATGGGAAGAGAAGTTCGCGTATGACGTCGATTACGTCAGGAACCATAGCCTGCTGATGGATGTAAGGATTCTTCTGATGACGATCCCCGCCGCGTTCGCCGGCGGAGACAGGATGGAGGAGTTCCGTGGCGCGTGACATAATAATAGTCGGGGCGGGCGGCTGGGGCCGCGAGGTCATTTGGACGCTTGAGCGGATAAATGAGCGGGAAGATGCCTGGAACATCCTTGGATTCGCAGACGACGACCCTGCGAAGGCGACCGGATCCGTAGAGGGATATCCGCTCCTTGGGGACGTAGAGAAGGCGTTTCAGGACAATCCTGCCGCCGCCGTGTACGTGGCGATAGGGGACAATGCGGCCCGTGAGAGGATATACCGCCGTCTTCGCGGACGCGACTTCCCCGTGATAGTGGATCCTTCGGCTGACGTCGCACCGACGGCCGAGCTGCGCCATGGGGTGTTTGTCGGCCCCCGGGCTGTCGTGTCCGTCGGCGCGGAACTCGGCAAGTTCGCCATAGTCTGCTCAAGGGCCGGCGTAGGCCACGACACAAGGATGGGCGACTTTTCCATGCTGCGTCCGGCGGCGACGCTCCTCGGGCACATGAGCGTAGGCGCACGCGCATACATCGCGGCGGGAGTCGTGGTTCGGCGCAATGTCGGGGATGGCGAGGCGCTGCTGGCTGTTTGAACTACATAAAGCAAGACAAAAAGGAGACATGCTGATGAACAGAAGGGAATTCCTCATGACTGCTGCGGCTACGGGGTTGGCGGGCTGCACAACCGGCGGAAGCGGAAGGGCTTGCGCGGACGGCTCGTCCTGCGCGGGGAAGGCGAAGATCCTTTTCGGCGCGTGCCGCCCGATATCCGACGCCAAGCTTCTCAAGGCTCACGGATACGACTTCGTCGAGACCGCTGCCGCGAACGCATTCATCCCCACCAAGTCTGACGAGGAATGGAAGAGGCAGCGGGACAAGATCCTCGAATGCGGACTCCCGCTCCGCAGCTGCAACGGGTTCCTGCCGGGCACGTTCCGCATCACCGGCCCGAAGGCGGACTTCGCGCCTGCGCTCGACTATGCGGAGCGTGTGCTTCGCCGCGCCGATGAGGTCGGGACGAAGACCATAGTGTTCGGTTCAGGCGGCGCCCGCAACGTCCCCGGGGACATCTGCGGGCCTCGCGACCAGCGGCCTGAGCCCGAGACGGGCGTCCAGCAGTACACGGAGTTCTGCCGCCAGCTTTGCAGGCGCGTCGACGATCTCAAGACCGTCCAGGTTGTGATCGAGCCGCTGCGCCCGAACGAGTCGAACATCATAAACTACGTGTGGCAGGGAATGCAGATCGTGCGCGACGTGAACCATCCGCGCCTCCAGCAGCTCGCAGACCTGTTCCACATGATCTGCGGCAGGGAGCCCGCCTGCTCGATCGTGGACGCGGGATGCCACCTCAAGCACTGCCACATCGCGTGCAAGGAGACCCGCCAGTTCCCCGGGACGCGTCCCGACGACGCGGAGATATTCAAGCCGTACTTCGACGCGCTCAAGAAGATCGGCTATGCGGGCGGCGTTTCGTGCGAATGCGGCTGGCCGAAGGGCGCGGAGTTCGAGAAGGCCCTCGACAAGGCGCTTGCGCTGATGAAGTCGCTTGCGTGACAAACCTATGCTTTGCGCACTCCTGGCTTCGATCCTTGTGACGTTCCCCGCAGAGAACCAAAGGTTTCCCGCGGTAGGCTGCGCCTATGTTATTGGCGCGGCGGACACCAATCGGCAGGAAAGGCTCTACCTTAACGGCGTCGGGATAGACGTATACCGTACGGGCGCGTTCCTGACGATGGTCAGGACGAAGCCGGGGACGAACACGCTGACGTTTGCGCAAGGCACGAACGTCCTTGTCCGCAACTTCACTGTCGCCTCGCCATCCGAGGCGAAGCCGGCCGTTGCGGGCAAGCCGCACGATCCGTATTCCGATCTCGGCATTCCCGCAAATGCCGAGTTCCCCGCAAGGCCCAAGCGCGGTACGCCGCCGGGCAATGTGCTGGTGATGGTCGATGCGGGGCATGGCGGCAAGGACACGGGAGCGCTCACACCAAGGGGATTCAAGGAGAAGGACTTCAACATTATGTTGGCGAAGTCCGTGGAGTCGGCGCTGCGCAAGGCGGGGTTCAAGGTTGCGATGACAAGGACAGACGATACGTTTATGCCGCTGTATGATCGCCCTCGCAGGGCGTATCGGGAACGGGCCGATGCGTTCATCTCGATACACCATAACGCAACGGGGGTGGCGTCCGACCCTCGCGACGCGAGACATACCGTCACGTATTCGTCGAACGAAAATGGCCTTGCGCTGGCCAAGGCGGTGCAGAGGCATGTCGCGGAGGCGGTGGCGCCCGTGCGCGACAGGGGAGCGGAGATCAAGTCCCTCGCGGTGTGCCGCAACCCGGCAGTTCCGAGTTGCCTCGTAGAGGCCGACTTCATCAATCTGCCCGAAGGCGAAGAGGCCGCCTTGGACCCCGACCGACGTGAGCGGATCGCCAACGCAATCCTGCTCGGTTTGCTGGACTGGCTGTATGAATGACGGTGACTTTTTAGAGAGGAGTTCCCTACAATGAAGAAAATCATGTTTTATGCGTGCGCTCCGCTTCTTGCGGTGTCGGCGCTTGCCTCATCGGACGTTGGACTGAAGCCGTTCCCGGAGTTTTCGGCGCCGCGCGCGATTACGTCCGGACCGCACGACCATTTCTTCGCGAGCTATTTCGCGATAAACTCGTGGAGTCCGGACAACCGATACGCGCTTGTGCTTGAGACGGACATCAAGGACAAGCTCCCGGACGGAAGGCCATGCACGATCGGGGTGGTGGACACCGAGGACGGGAACAGGTTCATGCCGTTCTCGACCACGCGCACGTGGAATTTCCAGGAGGCGGCGATGGCGTTCTGGCTGCCTTGGGCAAAGGATACGGTCGTATTCAACGACATGCGCGACGGTAAGTTCGTGTCGGTCGTCATGAACTGGAAGACGAAGGAAGAGCGCGTCATCCCGTATCCGGTAAGCGCGGTTTCCGAGGATGGTACGTGGGCCCTCGGAATCAACTACGCGAGACTGTTCCTCACCCGTCCCGACTACGGATACTTCGGCAACGGGCAGGATCCGAAAGCGGGCGTGGTGTTCCCCGAGGACGACGGGCTTTTCCGGATCAACCTGAAGACGGGCGAGATCAGGCTCATCGTGTCGTGCGCCGCCGTGAAGGGAATGGTTCCGGAGGTGAAGTCCGCAGGCGGGATGAGCTACATCTGCCACACGGTCATCTCGAGGGACGGCAAGCGGATATACTTCCTGTCGCGTTCCGTGGAGCAGTCCATGGAGGGCGTGAAGAAGTTCAAGGGCGTGAACTGGCACACCACCGCGTTCACGTGCAATGCCGACGGCTCAGGCATCCGCCGCTGCTTCCCGGATGGATGGGGCTCATCCCATTTCAACTGGAAGCCTGCCCTGTCGGAGCGGGATGCCCGCACGATGATCGTGACCTGCAATTGGCAGAATCGCGTGTACACGCACGTGGAGTTCACGGTCGGGGAAGAGGGAAAGGCCCATCAGGTGGGCGGAGACGAGATGAATTTCGACGGGCACTGCATCTATTCGCCGGACGGAAACTTCATATCGGGTGACGGCTATTGGGACAAGGACTTCTACCGGCACTGGAAGATGGTGCGCCTTGCGGACAACAGGGTGCAGAAGGTCGGGGACTTTTTCGTCCCGGAAGGGTATCGCGACATCTATTGCAGATGCGACCTTCATCCGAGATGGAGGCCGGACGGGAAGATGATAGGGTTCAACTCCGTGCACGAGGGGTCGCGTCAGGTCTACGTGATGGACGTGAAGAACGCAAAGTGACGGCGCGGGACCTGCCGCTGCCGATGACACAAGGGAGAGATTGCTCATGTACATACAACTCACAAGAATCGATGGGAGTCCGATATGGCTGAACGCCAGCTTTATCGTGACGATAGAGCCGACGAAGAATGGCGGGTCGATCGTCGTGCCGATCGGCGATGGCCTGGACTACGAGGTAGGGGAGTCGGCAGATGCCGTGCTCGCTCTGCTCAAGGAGGCCCCGTGTGCGGCGGTCGTGCCGGTGCCGCCGCCAAGATCCCTCGCGCCAACGCCTGAGGACGTCTCCCCCGGAAACCTGGAGGCGAACGAAATGGCCAACGAACAGAAGGCGTCGGCGCCAAGGAAGGCGACAAGGGCTTCGGCAAAGGCGAAGAAGTCTGCATCCGCAGGTTCGGTAAGGAAGCCAAGGGATGATGCCAAGGCCGAGCCTCCGGTCGAGGTGCAGGACAAGGAACTGGCTGCTGCCGATGGCGTCGCAGACGAGGCCGCGCCGCCGGAGGATCCTGTCGGGCAGGTCATCGAAAAGCTGAAGGCGCACAAGTGCCGCACCGAGAAGCGTCTCATGAATTTCATAAGGAGCTCCCACAAGACGATGTCGGATGCGGACGCCCTGGAGGTCATGGACGCATTGAAAAGCCGCGGATATATCACGGTGGAAGACGATGGCCATGTGACTTGGGCCTGATCCTGCGCATGGCACGATGGACAATGGGGGCATACGCATTCATGTCGTCTTGCCGCCCGTTTTTTTGGTATAATTCGCGCATCTGTTTCATTCACAGGAAAGGACAATCAATGAAAAGAATCATGATAGTCGCGGCGTCGCTTATGATGGCTGTCGCCGCACAGGCGGAGTGCAAGTGGAGCTGGTGGGTTGGCGGTCCTGACAAGGATGCGCGGATCAGCGGCTGCCAGCTCGGCATCGCGAGCGAGTGCAGGGAAGTGAATGGTGCGCAGGTCTCGCTCCTGTGGGGACGTATTGAGAAAGCCCTTGGCTGCCAGTTCGCATTTGGCTACAGCAACGCGAAGAAAGTCGTCAACGGACCCCAGCTGGCTGTCGTGAATGTTGCGCGTGAGGGCGCTGCGCTTCAGATCGGTCTCCTTAACTGGAATCCGAAGGGCTTCCTGCCGTTCTTCCCGTTCTTCAACTTCTCGAAGGCGTACTTCGGGGATCCGTCCAAGAAATAGGCCGACAGGATAGGCATCGGCTATGGCTGCGGAATCGTCCTGACGATTCCGCAGTTTCTTTTTCCTTCTCTTTACATAATATGCAGTTCCACTACTGAACCATGGGTAATGTTCGCATATTGAAATGAAATATGCTAACCCTTACATATCTCGTAAGAGAAATGGACTGAAAATGGGCTTTTATTGCTCCGGCATGGTGATTGCAAAACTGATACTCTGTGGATTGCTGGTACCGGGCGCCGGCGGCGCGTTGGCGGAGGGGCAATGCGGCTTTGCGATGTGGCTTGGTTGGCACGGGAAGTGCTATTGATGCTTTTATGAAAAGTAGTCAGATGGAGTTCTTGCGCGTTGCGGCGGCCGTGCCGACGGTGCGTCCGGCGGATGTCGGCGCAAACCTTGAAGCCGTACGCAGTGTCCTGCGGGAGGCGGCGGAGCGGAGCGTTAAGGTCGCAGTGTTTCCCGAGCTGTGCCTGACGGGCTATACCTGTGCGGACCTGTTTTATCAGCCATATCTCCTCGAGTCGGCGGAGCGGGCGCTTGCGGACCTGATCCCGGACTGCGGCGACGGCCTCGTCGCCGTGGGTCTCCCCGTACGCGTGGCAGGGCGCATCTTCAACTGCGCCGCCGTGATCGCGGGCCGCCGCCTCGTCGGCGTCGTGCCCAAGACGTATCTGCCCAGCACCCACGAGTTCTACGAGTCGCGCTGGTTCGCCAGCGCGCTGGATGCCACGGTGGATGAGATCGAGCTGGCGGGCGCGCGGGTGCCGTTCGGCAACGACCTCGTGTTTGACCTTGGCGGCGGTGCGGCCATCGGCGTCGAGCTGTGTGAGGACATGTGGACGGCGAACCCTCCTTCCACGCGGCTCTCCCTGCGCGGGGCAAACGTGATCCTGAACCTCAGCGCCTCGAATGAGCTTGTCGGCAAGACGGAATACCGTCGCTCGCTCGTAATCGGGCAATCTGCGAGATGCCTTTCCGCCTACGTGTATGCCGGCGCCGGGGTCGGCGAGTCCACTACCGACCTTGTCTTCGGCGGGCATTCGCTGGTCACCGAGAACGGCGCACTGCTCGCCGAAGGTCGGCGCTTCGAGCGCAAGGCGCAGCTGACGGTTGCAGACGTGGACGTGGGGTTCCTCAGCTTCGAGCGGTCGGCGAACTGTGCATTTCGCAATGCCGCCCGTACCGTGGAAGATGTGCGAACGGTCAAGGTCCAGATGCCGTGCGTGAAAGAGGAGTGGATTTCAGGCACGCTTCTGCGCCATGTCGATCCGCATCCGTTTGTGCCGGACGCGCGGGCAGACCGGGATGCGCGTTGCGAGGAGATTCTGGCCATACAGTCCACGGGACTTGCGACGCGTCTTGAGGCTATCGGCTGCGGGGATGTTGTGCTTGGCCTTTCCGGCGGCCTTGACAGCGCCCTCGCGCTCCTCGTGTGCGTGGAGGCGTTCGACCGGCTCGGGCTGAAGCGAGTCGGCGTCCATGCGTTCACCATGCCGGGATTTGGGACTACGGTGCGGACTAAATCCAACGCCGAGCGCCTTTGCGAAGGTCTGGGCGTGCCGCTTCGTGAGATCGGGATAGGGCCGATGGCCCGCCAGCACCTGAAGGATCTCGGTCACGACGAGTCGATCCATGACGTCACGTATGAGAATGCGCAGGCGCGAGGCCGCACGTATCTGCTCATGGACCTGGCCAACCAGCTCAACGGGATCGTGGTCGGGACCGGCGACCTTTCGGAACTGGCGCTCGGGTGGTGTACCTACAACGGCGACCACATGAGCATGTACGGGGTGAATTCCGGGGTGCCGAAGACCCTGGTGAGGTATATGGTCGAATGGTATGCCCAATCGCGTCTTGCAGATGTTGCCGGGAATGCCTCGTCGCAGGATTCCCGATTGGCATCCGATGCCCTCGCCGACATACTCGCCACACCGGTCTCGCCTGAGCTGCTGCCCGCGAATCCGGATGGGTCCATAGCCCAGGAGACGGAGGCGAAGGTGGGGCCGTATGAGCTGCATGACTTCTTCCTGTACCATTTCCTGCGAAGGGGGGCGGGGAAGGGAAAGATACACCGATTGGCGGAGGTCGCATTCTCCGGGACCTACGATCCTTCCACGATAGGGCGGTGGCTCGACGAGTTCTTCAGGCGGTTCTACGCCCAGCAGTTCAAGCGCAGCTGCATGCCTGACGGGCCAAAGGTCGGAAGCATAAACCTTTCCCCGCGCGGGGACTGGCGCATGCCAAGCGACGTGCATTTCGCAGAATAGCCCGACAACGCCCTGCTCGGCAGTGCCGTTCGCCTCTGTGCTAAAGGCAACGGGAGTTGTGCGTCTGTCGGTAATCTCCGTCACGCCGTGCCTCCGTGCGCGAAGTTCGCAACCACTTGGGATCCGCTGGAATCCGTGATACGTGGCGGGCGATTTGACAGAAAAAAAAACCATATATAATTGCCGCCACCTTAAGCCATGAAAGGCAAACAACCACTAAAAAGGAGACGATAAAATGAACAAACTGATGATGGCTACGCTTCTGGCGGCGACTTCCATTTCGATGGTCGGATGCCGTTCGACGAATGTCGATGAATGGCGTTCGGACCTCAAGACCCAGCTGTGTCCGGCGCGATTCAAGCCTGTCTACCAGGTCATGAAGGACAAGGGCATCGTGAAGGGCGAGGCCGAGGAGAAGTTCTCGTGGTGGGGGATCGTGGGCGAAGGCCCCGACACGTTCGCCAACGAGATAGGCGGGCCGATCACGCTCAAGGTGGGTGTCAAGGAGGCCGCGTTCGAGGACGCCTGCGCTAAATCCGGCGCATCGATCCTCCTGGTGCCTCGCTTCACCATCCACAAGGAGAGGGGCATCCTCTGGTTCAACGGCTGCACAAAGGTCACCGTTGAGGGCGTGCCCGCGAAACTGACGGGCGCCGAAGAGGTCAAGCACTACGAGGGTGTCGCCCCTTGCCGCGTCTGCGGAGCGGCCGAGCCGAGCGCCGGCGGCTGTTGCTCAGGCATGCGTTAATCTATTCCGGGATTGACTTCCGCAGGAAGCGGGCTGCCCCTTCTTGGAGCAGCCCGCTTCCTGTATTCCATGAGGCAGTTGCAAGACCATAGTTCCAGTAGGCGTCGCTGAATGCGACGGGCGCGTGTCCGTGGCGAATCGAGAGAACGCGGCATTCGTCGCCGGCAATCTCGTAGACGATGCGGCAGGGCTTGCAGAATGTGTAAGTGGCATGGTCCGTCGCTTACAATACGTGTAAGGTTGTTTGGGCTTTTGGGCGCATTTGCCTTACGGCATGGAATTTGCTTAAGGGGCTTGATATGAACGATGATGTCTTGAGAGCAAAGTGGAAAGCGGAGCGCGAGCGGGCGGCGTTCTTGGCGCTGGCGGATGGGACTGTGTTCCATGGCGTGGCTTTCGGCGCGCAAGTGGATCGGGTAGGCGAGGTCGTGTTCAACACAGGCATGAGCGGCTACCAGGAAATCTTGACCGATCCGTCATACGCAGGGCAGATTGTCGCCCTCACCACCGCAGAGGTCGGAAATTACGGAACAAACCCCGAGGATGTGGAATCCCGGGGCCTTTTTCTGCATGGGCTTGTCGTCAACGACTTGACGGAGGCGTCGAATTTCCGTTCGGATAAGTCCCTTGACGGGTGTCTGAAGGATGCAGGCGTCCCTGGCATATATGGCGTGGATGTAAGGGCGCTGACGCTCCACATCCGCGATTTCGGGAATCAGAAGGCGTATCTGCATGTGGCGAACGGCGCAATGCCGGAGTCGGAAGCGATCGAGAGGGCGCGGGAATGGGAAGGGCTTGACGGGCAGGACTATGCCAGCCGCGTGAGCTGCAAGAAGGCGTATGAATTCGTGGGCTCACACGGAGCCACGGAGATACGGAGAATAGAAAATCCTGTGACGGAAGATCAGAAACTCCGTGCCTCCGTGCCTCCGTGTGGGAAAACCAGGCGTCCCCACGTCGTCTGCTATGATTTCGGCGTGAAGATGAACATACTCCGGTCGCTCGCCGGATTTGCGCGAGTGACGGTTGTCCCTGCCAAGACGCCCGCCGAGGATGTGCTTGCGATGAAGCCGGACGGCGTGTTCCTCTCGAACGGGCCGGCCGATCCGGCGGCGGTCGGCTATGCGATCGGGAACATCAGGAGCATTCTGAGATACGATGCGGATAGGGACGCAGACCGCGCTCCAATCCCGATCATGGGCATATGTCTCGGACACCAGCTGCTGTCGCTCGCGTGTGGAGCGAAGACCGGGAGGCTTCCGTTCGGACATCATGGGTGCAACCACCCCGTAAAGAACCTTGCTACCGGCAAGGTGGAGATCACGAGCCAGAACCACAACTTCGCGGTGCTGCCCGACTCGGTGCCGGACTGTCTGGAAGTGACGCACGTCAACCTCAACGACGGATCTATCGAGGGGGTGCGGCACAGGACGCTCCCTGCGTTCTCGGTGCAGTACCATCCGGAGAGCTGTCCGGGGCCGCACGATTCCGGCTACCTCTTCGGCCAGTTCAGGCAGATGCTGTAACAAATCAACCATCTTTAACTCCCACTTGAACCATGAGACACCAAGCGAAGAATCCGACAAAATACGTCTTCATAACCGGCGGCGTGGTGAGTTCCCTCGGCAAGGGGATCACATCCGCGTCACTCGCGCTTTTGCTGAAAAGCCGAGGGTACAAGGTGTTCATGCAGAAGCTCGATCCGTACCTGAACGTAGACCCCGGCACGATGAGCCCATACCAGCATGGCGAAGTGTTCGTGACGGATGACGGCGCAGAGACGGATCTCGACCTCGGCCACTACGAGCGGTTTGCGGGCGTGACCTGCTCGAAGGCGTCGAACTACACGTCGGGCCGCATCTATTCGGCAGTCCTTGCGCGTGAACGGGCCGGCGGCTATCTGGGCGGCACGGTGCAGGTGGTGCCGCACGTGACGAACGAGATAAAGGACGCGATAAGGTCCGCGGGCGAGCACGACTGCGACATTGTCCTGTGCGAGATCGGCGGCGTCTCGGGCGACATCGAGTCCCTGCCGTTCCTGGAGGCGGCGCGGCAGTTCCGATTCGAGCATGGGTACGACAACACCTGCTTCGTGCACCTCACGCTCGTTCCGTACCTCAAGGCGGCGGGCGAATTGAAGACCAAGCCATCGCAGCATTCCGTCGGGCAGCTCCGCGCGATCGGCATCATCCCCGACATCCTCGTGTGCCGCACTGAGATGGCGATCCCGAAGGAACACCTCGAGAAGCTTGCGCTCTTCTGCAACGTGCGGCCCGAGCGCGTCATCGAGGAGAAGGACGTGACGGATTCCGTATACGCGATCCCCCGCGAACTCCGCAAGCAGGGGCTTGACGAGGAGGTGCTGAGGCAGCTGCATCTCGACATCTGGCCTATCAAGCACACCATATGGGACACCCTCGTCAAGAAGGCTACGCAGCCAAGGAGGTCGTGCACGATTGCGCTCGTCGGCAAGTACATCGCGATCCGCGATGCCTACAAGTCCGTGCATGAGGCCCTGCACCATGCTGGCATGGCGCACGACTGCAAGGTGAACGTGAAGTGCGTCGAGGCGGAGGAGCTTGAGAGGGACGTGAACCTCCTCAGGGGCGTGGACGGCATTCTTGTCCCAGGTGGATTCGGAAGCCGGGGCGTGCCCGGAAAATGCCTCGCGATCAGGTATGCGCGCGAGCACGGGATACCGTTCCTCGGCATCTGCCTCGGGATGCAGTGTACGGCCATAGAATACGCGAGGGACGTCGTTGGGTGGAAGGACGCGAACTCCACGGAATTCGACGCGAGCACCGCGCATCCGGTAATCGACCTCATGGATGACCAGAAGGGCGTCACGCAGAAGGGCGGCACGATGCGGCTTGGCGCATATCCATGCGTTGTGAAGAAGGGGACGCTCGCGGCGAAGCTGTACGCGCCGTCATATGGCGAGAAGGGGAAGTCGGACTTCACGGTCTCCGAGCGCCACCGCCACCGCTACGAACTCAACTACGATTCGGAAGGCCGCAAGGCGCTTGAGGCGGCAGGCCTCAAGGTGTCCGGGACGTCGCCGGACGGCAAACTGGTGGAGATTGTCGAGCTGCCTGACCATCCATACTTCATCGCCGGCCAGTTCCATCCGGAGTTCAAGTCGCGTCCGACGTCGCCGCACCCGCTCTTCGACGGGCTTGTCGTGGCGGCGTTGAAGCATAGGCACTAAACGCCGAAGGCTTAGGGCGTGTTGCCGCACATGATTCCGCGTGCGGCGGGCCAGATGTCGATCCGCCTGTCGGCGCATTTGGTATAATGTCGGCGTTTGTTTCCGGTGGAACATCAAGATGGGACTCTCGGCATTCATCAAGGATATGCTCTGGCCGCGCACGTGCGCCGTGCGCGGCTGCGGACGCGGCGTGGACAGGCCAGACGGCTACATATGTTCGCATTGCCATGAGACACTGCCCTGGTACGACGAGTTCGCCAAGAGCGCGTTTGCGTACCTGGAGCCGATCTCCGACCTGATCAACAGCTACAAGTTCTTCGGGGCGACATATCTCGCGGAAGATTTCGCCGCCGCGATGGAGGCCTCGTTCAGGAAAAAGCACGATGCCTCCGCCGTCGACGTGGTCATTCCTGTCCCGCTGCACCGGAACCGCCTGATGGAGCGCGGCTACAACCAGGCGGGACTCATCGCCGAGGCATTCGCCAGGCGCATCGGACGGGTCTGCGACGGAACGTCCCTTGCACGGTTGCGCGATACGGAACACCAGAGCAGGTCGAGCGGGGACGAGCGGCGCAAGAACCTGAAGGGCGCGTTTCGCGTGGTCGAGCCTTCGCTTGTGCGCGGACGCACGGTAGCGCTTATCGATGACGTGATGACGACCGGGAGCACCTTGGACGAATGCACGGAGGCCCTTGTCGAGGGAGGGGCGTACCGGGTGATCCCCTTCGTCCTCGCCAAAGCCCTGATGGACGAGGACCTCGGTGAGGATTTCCGCGATACATGATATAATTCGCCGCATTGGGCTCATGGCGGAGCGCAAATGCCCTTGGCGGGTCGATGGCGCGGCAAATGGAACCAGTGGTCAGATGGCACAGAGTACATACACATACGAATTGGACGAAGGGCAGCAGAATCTTCTTCTGCTCATAATGGAACGCGGCAATTACAGGAAACGCGAAGTCCCGTACTCGCTGATGTCCATAGAGGGCGACGGGTTCAACTGCACGCTGTACGAGAAGGTAAAGCATGGGCGCCGCAAGTGCTGCATCCAGGGCGGCAAGGCCGAGGATTTTGTGCTGTTTGTGCTTGAGCCGCAAGTCCTCGGGGCGGCTGCGATAGGCTACGAGCAGGTGCTCGACCCTGAACGGGACAGGCCGCATGGAGGAAGCGACGAGTCTGGGAAGGGCGACTACTTCGGCCCGCTTGTCGTAGCCTGCTGCTACGTGGACGAGGCGCTGTCCGCGCAATTGAGGGAGATCGGCGCCAAGGACTGCAAGCAGATGACCGACAAGTCCGTGCTTGCGGTCGGCTCGAAGATACGCCACCTGCTCGGCCCGAACCGCTGGGCGTTCGTGAAGATCGGCCCGGCGGCATACAACAGGCTCTACGCGAAGATCAGGAACATCAACCGCCTCCTCGCGTGGGCGCATGGCGTGTGCATCGAGTCGCTCCTCGAAAAGCAGCCGGCGTGTCCAAGGGTGGTCGTGGACCAGTTCGCGCCGACGGAGACCGTCATCAGGCGGGCGCTCAAGGTGCGTGGGCGAAAGATCAGGGTTGATCAGCGGCACAAGGCGGAAAGCGATGTCGCTGTTGCGGCGGCATCGGTCGTGGCCCGCGAACTGTTCCTCAGGGGCCTCATAGCGTCTCTGCCGGACTATGGGC